>DATDKF010000314.1:0-2805 GCA_036520135.1 Solirubrobacteraceae bacterium | reverse complement strand
GTCCGGATCTGCCGCTTGCCGTTCACGAGCAGCAGGACGTTCGACGGCTGGCCGGCTCGGTACCGGATCGTGATCGCATCGCCGCGGCCGTCCCCGTCGGGCGAGACCATCCGGCGGCTCACGTGGAGCACACGGATGCTCGGACGGCTCGTGTCCACCCTGATCCGGCGAGCGAAGTCGATCGTCCGGCCCAGGCGCTGCAGCTCGACGCGCGGCTGATAGAGGCCGTCCGGGACGACTCGGCCCGCCTGGTCCCGGCCGTCCCAGCCGAACTGATGGTTCCCGGGCCGAAACCGCGCCTCGCGGAGAAGCGTGCGTACGACGTTGCCGTCACTGTCCGCGATCGTCAGCGTCAGCACGTCCTCGGCCCGCAAGCGGAAGGCGATCCGCGCGGTCTGGCGGTCGCAGCGGCACACGGGAGAGACCGTGGGGTCGATGCGGGGGCGCGCGATCGGATCGGGCTCCAGCTTCAGGTCCTCGGTCACGACGAACGCCACGGCAGTCGCAGCGAGAACGGCGAGCACGAGGATCGTCCGGAGATGACGTGCCACGGCTGGCGAGTGTAGTGACGGCGGTCGCTACCATCGGCCGCGTGAGGAGAGCAGTCCTCGCGGGGCTCATCGTGTTCGCGTGTTCCGCCGCCACGGCGCAGCCTGCCCGGGCCGCGGACGGCTGCGGGCTGCCGACGAGCGGGACGGCATGGATCGACTTCGCCGACGGAACGGTGCCGTTCTGGTACCGGTTCGCGCGCCCGGGGGTGATCGCCGCGGCCTCGAACTTCATCTATCCGCCCCAGCTGCGGGCGGGCGGCGCCAAGACGGTCTACTTCGACCTTTACCTGAACGGGCGCGTCGGCACGCCGGACAAGCCCGAATCGGAGGCGAAGGTCATCGACTGGGCGAGGCGGATCTTCTACCGCGCTGCCGCCTCCAGCGGCTGCTCGAGGCCCTGGATGGCGCTGAACGAGCTCTTCGGCGCGTCAACAACGACTCCGTGGACGCCCAACAACGCAGCGTATCGTCACAACATCATCACCTTCATCAGGGCGCTGCGCGAGCTGGGAGCGCGGCCGATGATCCTGATCTCGAGCCGCCCGTACACGCAGGGCGAAGCCGGGCTCTGGTGGCGCGAGGCTGCCGCCTATGCCGACCTCGTCCAGGAGGTCTACTTCACCGGGAAGCTGATCAACCGGCAGGGGGCGGTGGCCGGCGGCCGCACGGTCCGCGCGCGTTTCCGCGAGGCGGTCCGCACGTTCACCGACATCGGGATCCCGACGAAGAAGCTCGGGATCATGCTCGGCTTCCAGGCCTCGAATCGCGGCAGCATGGCTGCGATCCCCTGGTTCCACCACGTGAAGCTCCAGGCGCTCGCGATCAAGCAGGTCGCGCGTGAGACCGGGCTCGGCAGCGTCTGGTCGTGGGGCTGGCAGGCCCGCAACACGGCCCAGGCCGACCCGGACAAGGAGGTCGGCGCCTGCATCTGGCTCTGGACGCGAGACCCGAGGCTCTGCAACGCGCCCGAGGCAGCAGGGCCCGACTTCGACACGTCGTTCACCCAGCAGGAGATCACGCTGCCACGCGGCGTCCGCTGCTCGATCGGCGACCGCTCGATCACGCGCGCCGGCGTCACGCAGCTGACGCGCGTCACCGGCGATCCCGGCATCGCCTTCTCGGCGGCATACGCACGGGCCGTCCTTGCGGGGCTCGTCCAGGTCGACGACGTCGACGTGCTCGCCGCCGAGCGGGCGATCATCGCATCCCACTTCCGCGGCAGCCGCGGTGCGTACCGACGCGCGCTTGCGCGCTCGCGCGCGACCGAGGCCCTCGCACGTGAGGTGATCGCCGACGAGGTCCGCCAGCAGCGGATGGGTCGCCGGTTCCGCGTGGGGGCTCCGACAGCCGACCAGATCAGGAGCTACTACGAGAGCCTCGCGGACACTCCTGCGCGCATGATCGAGGTCAAGCCGCGGGCCTGGTGGCTCGGCGAGCGCCGCGAGGGCCTCGCCATCGGCTCACTGGCGCCGCCGCAGGTCTTCGGCATCCCCGTCGGGAAGAAGTGGATCCGGATCCGGACCGCCGACGGTCTCTTCAAGGTGCGCTCGCAGGACGACGCCTACGCGCTCGGCACCTATCCCCTCGGGCTCGCGCGGCCGGCCGTCGTCGCGGCGCTCAGGGAGATCCAGCGCCGTCAAACCTTCGAGCGCTGGTTCGGCCGCCCGCTCAAGGACGGGCTCGACCGGCTCCGCTGCGCGAACGACGAGCTGCCAGCGATCTCGGTGGTGGATCTCACCACCTACATCCCGTTTCTGGCGCTTACTGCTTAGCGACGAAGACCTGCGTGCCCTCTCGCAGGTCGAGCTGCCGCGCTTCGTCCCGCGTCATCTGCACCCAGACCTCGCGGCCATCGTCGAGCGCGAGGTCGGCGCGTACCTCGAAGCCCAGATGGACGACGCGCTCAACGGTGGCCCGCTCCGCTGAGCCGTTGGGCTCGCGCCGGACGTCGATGTCGTGGGGCCGCACGAGCTCCTCGCCGAAGTGGCTGACGGGCCCGATGAAGCTCATCACGAACTCGTTCGCCGGCTGCTCGTAGAGGTCGCGCGCGGTGCCAGTCTGCTCCACCCGGCCCTGGTTCATGAGGACGATCTGGTCGGCGATCTCCATCGCCTCCTCCTGATCGTGCGTGACGAAGACCGTCGTGACGTGCACCTCGTCATGGAGGCGGCGGAGCCAGGCGCGAAGCTCCTTCCGCACGCGAGCGTCGAGCGCGCCGAACGGCTCGTCCAGCAGGAGGACAGTGGGCTCGACG
>DATDKF010000313.1:0-2746 GCA_036520135.1 Solirubrobacteraceae bacterium | reverse complement strand
GCGAGATCCTCGGACACTTGGAGGTCGCAACCACCAAGATTCGCGACGTGAGTCCGCCGTCGGCTGCGGCCGCCCCGGCCAACTGACGCGATGCGGGTGTTCTTGGCTGGCGCGACGGGCGTGATCGGCAGCCCGCTCGTGCCGCAGCTATTGAAGGCGTGGCTGCACGTCGAGGATGCCGCGTCAGCGGCCGTCGCGGCGCTCGAGCGGGGCGCGCCAGGGATCTACAACGTCGTCGACGACGAGCCGGCGCCGCAGCCGGAGTGGCTGCCCGTCCTGGCGCAGGCGCTGCGCGCCGATCCGCCCCCGGCGGCGGAGAAGCCGCCCCCACCGGAGACCCCGGAGATGTCGCTGCGCGGCGCCTCCAACGCGAAGGCGAAGCGCGAGCTCGGATGGCGGCCGCGGTACGCGAGCTGGCGCGAAGGCTTTGCCGCATGCCTCGCGTAAGAGACCGGCCCCTGAAGGGCTCACCGATGGCCGTCCAACGGCTGGCCGACGAGGCTCTCGCGCGCGATGACCTGGTCGCGCCAGCGCGCGTATTGCTCGTCGAGCTCGCCGAGTGTCCGGAAGCGCCGTGCGGGCCAGAACCCGGTCTTCAGGTGGCGGACGCCGCCCTCGATCGAACCCTTCTCGCGCGGCGTTGCTGGCGTGCAGGCCGTCGCGTGAAAACGCGTAGTGGGGCCCGCAGCGCGAGGAACCGCGGGTTCCAGCTGATCTGGTCGCGCTCGCGCCGGCCGACGGCCGACCGCAGGTTGTCATAGATGCACTCGCGGACGACGCCGCCGAGCCAGTCGAAGATTCGGACGTGGCCCTCAACCGCCCGCGGCCGCAGCACCGCCAGCCGCTTGCGGACCAGGTCGACCGACCCGATGTAGCCGTAGTCCTCGCGCACGACCTCCGTGACCCGCGGCGCCCGGATCTCCGACCAATCTGCCGGCAGCCGCCGCAGTACCGGCTCGACCAGGTCGAGCATCGACCCCGCCGGCGCGCGCGCGTACCGCGGCGGCTCCTCCGCCTCGACCAGCCGCCGGACCGTGCTGCGGCTGACCCCCCGCCGTCGCGCGATCTCTCGCTGCGACAGACCGTCCGCCGCCATCGCCCGGACCTGTGCCCACTCCAACGCGCTGCGCACCTCCTCCGCCTCCAGGCGCTCGACGACAACGCCGACCGTGAAGGCGAACACCGACACCACCACTCCCGCCGCGGCCGGTGGCTCTGTTTTCGCTCCTAGAAGTGGCGCACTATTGGGCTCCCGGCGTCACCGCATAGGCAAACGGTCGATTCAGCAAAACCGCGCACCGTGCCGAAACCCTAAGCAACTCAGGGGCGGATCCGATCGAGCACAACGCGAATGGACTTCGAACACACAGACTGCGACGAGGCCGAGGCTGTCGATTTCGCGAGACCCGCGGCCGATTCCTCCTCGCCCGCGCACGCGCCATTCAGTGTTGGACGGAAGCACTACCGGGCGGTCCGCAAGGTGCGGGACGACGCGCATGGGAAGGCGGCCCGGACCGTGAGCGACGGTCTGACGCCATGAACAGAGCGGATCTAATCGCCCTTGCGTCGCCGCCGTGTCACGAATGCGGCGCACCGGTGCAGCGAGTCGAGGCTCGGTGGCATCTTGACGAGGACTGCAGGTGGCGTCCTGGTCCGTACTTCATGGTCTGCGCCGAAGAGCATCGCGTCTTGGTCGAGGCACTGGAATGACGACTCTGGGCGGGGTGGGCAGGGTTGGTGGTGAGGCTCCACGTAGGCAGTCCAGCGCCGAAAGCTCGCGGGTCGTGGCGAGGAGACCGGTGCTGCACCGACGGCTGCCGGGGAGGCGGCTAGCCCGGCGAACGGGCCAAGGCTGGATGCCCACGTGAGCTCGCTCCTATGGCTGCTGCTCGTCGGGGCCTGCGCTCTTATCGTCTACGCGGCGTTCGTCATCGCGCTCATCATCGCCGGCCGATCGCAAGGCGCGCGCGGTTTGGCAGGCTTCATCCTCGACTGCATCGTGCTCCTGAGGCGTCTGCTCGGCGACCCACGCGTGCCTCGGTGGCACAAGCTGCTACTAGGAGCACTCATCGGATACCTCGCGTTCCCGTTCGACCTGGTGCCGGACTTCATCCCGGTCGCCGGCCACGTCGACGATGCGGTGGTCGTCGCCCTAGCGCTGCGCGTGGTACTGCGGCACAGTGGCGCCGAGCTTCTGCGGGAGCATTGGCCAGGACCCGAGACCTCGCTTGCGACCGTGCTGCGCCTCGGCGGCGTGACCGATCACGCACGCGTCGCGAACAAGGCATAAGCGCCTCGCACGTCCCGAACGTGTCCGCGACTCGACGCGGTCCTAAGCCCTACTCACGGACGATCGCCTTGCAGGCGTGGATTACGGAAGGGTCTCCGTCTCCGGAGACGGGTCGTGGGAGTCGCCGCCAGAGCGCGCGGCAGCGGAATCGTAATCACCGTGCCGCGGTTCGAGTCCCTCCTCAGGCATGGTAATTCACCTGGCCGCCGGGGCCACAACCCGGCAGGCGAGCTCGGGCTGGTGCAGCGCCGCGGCGATTGCCGTGTAGGCCTTGCGGTTCCAGGCCAGCCCGACGTGCGAGCCGGTGATCTCGACGTTGTCGGCATAGGGCACGACGCACGATGACCAGCGGACCATCCCGTCGCCCTTGGAGTAGATGCTCGT
This sequence comes from Solirubrobacteraceae bacterium, assembly GCA_036520135.1. Lineage (GTDB taxonomy): Bacteria > Actinomycetota > Thermoleophilia > Solirubrobacterales > Solirubrobacteraceae > DASSUW01. The sequence goes on along the minus strand of DATDKF010000313.1, from coordinate 72 downwards.
GAGCCGCACGTCCTCGGGGAACGGCGCCCGATAGCCCGCGGTGAAGGTGCACCCGCAGTCCTCGGTCATGCA
>DATDKF010000312.1:0-10401 GCA_036520135.1 Solirubrobacteraceae bacterium | reverse complement strand
TCCCCGACTGAGATCTAGGAATCCTGCCACCCATGCAACTCGACCGCTTCACCATCAAGTCCCAGGAGGCGCTGCAGTCGGCAATCCGGATCGCCGCCGACCACCGCAACACCGAGACCGCGCCGCCCCACCTGCTGCTCGCCCTGCTCGAGGCCGACCCGAACCTCCGCGGCGAGCTCAAGCGCCGTGGCTTCCTCACGCGTGACTCGCGCGTGAAGGAGCGCAAGAAGGCCGGTCTGAAGAAGGCCCGCAAGCGGCCGCAGTTCTCCAAGCGCTAGTGGACCCATCCGAAATTTCGACGGGTTCTGACGGGTCCCGCCCGCGGCTGCCGGCTCCCGGCATCCGGTCACGTGCCACCAGCATGCTCGCGGATGCCGTGCACCGGCAGCCACGACCGGGATGCCGTCAGACGACCCGCCGAAATTCCGGACGGATCCACTAGTGAGCGCGGCCTCGGCAGCCGCCACCCGCAAGCTGTTCGGCACGGACGGGGTCCGCGGCGTCGCGGGCGAGTTCGTGACCGCCGAGCTGGCGCTCGCGCTCGCGCGCGCGGCCACCACGCGCGTCCAGGACGAAGACCCGGCGCGGGTGCTCGTGATCCGCGACACGCGCGAGTCGGGCGAGATGCTCGAGGCGGCCGTCGCCGCCGGGATCGCCGCCGCCGGCGGCGAGGCGCTGCTCGGCGGCGTGCTGCCCACGCCGGGCGCGCCGCTGCTGATCGGGCGCTACGGCTTCGATCTCGCGGCGGTGCTGTCGGCCTCGCACAACCCCTACCAGGACAACGGCATCAAGTTCTTCGGCGGTGACGGCTTCAAGCTGTCCGACGCCGTCGAACTGGAGATCGAGGCGATGCTCTCGGCCCCACCCGTGCCATCGGGGCGGATCGGCCGTGTGCGCCGCCTGCACGGCGCGCTCGAGGACTACGTGCGGGCGCTGCACGAGCGCTTCGCCGACCTCGACCTCAGCGGCCGCCGAGTCCTGCTCGACTGCGCCAACGGCGCCACGTACGAGGCCGCGCCGGAGATCTTCCGCCGCCTCGGCGCCCACGTCGACGTCCGGGCCGCGACGCCCGACGGGCGCAACATCAACGCCGGCTGCGGCTCCACGCACATCGAGCCGCTGCGCGCGGCGATGGCCCAGGGCGATCACGACGCCGGCTTCGCGTTCGACGGCGACGGCGATCGCGTGCTCGCGGTCGACCGCACCGGCGCGGTCGTCGACGGCGACGAGCTGATCGCGCTCGCCGCCAAGCACCTCGGCGTCTCCGGCGTCGCCGTGACCGTGATGACCAATTACGGCTTCCACGCGGCGATGCGCGAGGCGGGGATCGAGGTCGCCACCACCCCGGTCGGCGACCGCTACGTGCTCGAGGCGCTGCGCGGGCGCGGCTGGGCGCTCGGCGGCGAGCAGTCCGGCCACATCATCGACATGGGCTTCGTGCCGTCCGGCGACGGCATCGCGTCGGCGCTGCTGGCGCTGGAGGCGATCGGCGACGGCTATCTGCACGACCGCCACGCGATGGAGAAGCTGCCCCAGACGCTGGTCAACGTCCGCGTCCGCGACCGCGGCGCGCTCGACGGCGCGACCACCGTGCACGAGGCGGTCGACCGCGAGGGCGCGGCGCTGGAGGGCCGCGGCCGCGTCCTGCTCCGCCCGAGCGGCACCGAGCCGCTCGTGCGCGTCATGGTCGAGGCCCCCACGGCCGAGGAGGCAGAAAGCGTTTGCTCCCGGCTCGTCGCGCTCGTCGAGGCCGAGCTGACCTGAGCGGACGTCCAGTCCTCTCGAAGGACAAGCGTTTCGGGTCTAGAATGGCGGCCCGTCCAGGACTGGACGGAGAGATGAAGAAAGGGGGCCGGGCCCATGTGCGGCATCGTCGGCTACGTCGGACAGCGCCCGGTGCAGGAGATCCTCCTCGCCGGTCTTCAGAAGCTCGAGTACCGCGGATATGACTCGGCGGGCATCTCGATCCAGTCGGACGGCCAGCTCGACTCGGTCCGCGCCGTCGGAAACCTGAGCGCGCTGCGCGCGGCAGTCGACGAGGCCGAGGCCGACTTCGGTGGCGGCGTCGCCGTCGCCGCCCCGCCCGCGACCACCGGCATCGGCCACACCCGCTGGGCCACGCACGGCCGCGTCAGCGAGGAGAACGCCCACCCGCACTTCGACGCCGACAACCGCGTCCACATCGTCGTCAACGGCATCGTCGAGAACTTCATGGAGCTCAAGCAGGAGCTCCTGGCCGACGGCGTCGAGTTCACGTCGGAGACCGACGTCGAGGTCATGGCGCACCTGATCGCGCGCGAGCTCGAGGAGACCGACGACCTGCCCGAGGCCGTCCGGATCGCCTACAACCGCCTGCGCGGCCACTACGCGCTCGTGGCCGTGGCCGCCGACGAGCCCGGCGTCGTCGTCGGCGCCCGCAAGGAGTGCCCGCTGATCGTCGGCCGCGGCGACGGCGAGCAGTTCCTCGCCTCCGGCATCCCCGCGTTCCTCGCCCACACCCGGCGCGTCCAGTTCATCGAGAACGACGAGATCGTGGTGATCCGGCCCGAGGGCGTCGAGTTCTTCAAGGCCGACGGCGTGCGCGTGGAGCGCGAGATCGAGACGATCGACTGGGACGCTGAAGAGGCCGAGAAGGGCGGCTACGAGACGTTCATGCTCAAGGAGATCCACGAGCAGGCGGACGCCGTGGCCGAGACGATCGCCGACCGGACCGTGCGTGCCGACGGCGTCGATCTGCCCGAGCTCGACGACGCGCTGCTGCGCGACTGCCGCCGAATCGTCATCGTCGCCTGCGGCACCTCCTACCACGCGGGCCTGATCGGCCGCTACGCGATCGAGGAGTGGGCGCGCGTGCCGGTCGAGATGGACATCGCGTCCGAGTACCGCTACCGCAACCCGATCGTCGGCGCCGGCGACCTCGTCATCGGCATCACCCAGTCCGGCGAGACCGCCGACACGCTGGCCGCCATGCGGCTCGCGCGCGAGCGCGGCGCCAGCGTGATCGCCGTCACCAACATCATGGGCTCGCAGGCCACGCGCGACGCCGACGGCGTCCTGTTCACGCGCTCGGGGCTGGAGGTCTCGGTCGCCGCCACCAAGACGTTCACCGCCCAGGTCGCCGCGATGTACCTGCTGGCGCTGCGCACGGCCGAGCTGCGCGGCACGCTCAGCGAGGAGCGCAGGCGCGAGCTGGTCGCCCAGATCAAGCGCCTGCCGCACGCGATCGCGGAGCTGCTCGACGCCGGCTCGGAGGCCGTCGACCGCGTCGCCGAGCGCGTCAAGGACTCCGAGTTCTTCCTCTACCTCGGGCGCCACATCGGACTGCCGGTGTGCCTCGAGGGCGCGCTCAAGCTCAAGGAGATCTCCTACACGGCGACCGACGCCTACGCCGCCGGCGAGATGAAGCACGGCCCGATCGCGCTGCTCGAGGAGGGCACGCCGGTAGTCGTCGTCGCCACCGACTCGCCGGTCGTCGACAAGGTCATCTCGAACATGCAGGAGGTGCGGGCGCGCGGCGCGATGGTGATCGCCGTCGGCGGCGACACGGTCGCCCCGCACGCCGACGCGGTGCTGCGGGTGCCGGACGCGGACTGGATGCTCCAGCCGCTGCTGGCGGTCATCCCGCTGCAGCTGCTGGCCTACCGGATCGCCCGGCTCCGCGGCCTGAACGTCGACCAGCCGCGCAACCTGGCGAAGACCGTCACCGTGGAGTAGACCCGCGCAGCCGCCGGAGCTCCGCCTCGGCGGCCTCCGCGCGGCGCCGCAGGGCGGCGTGCTCGAGCAGCAGGTGGAACCGGGCGCGCAGCTCGTCGCGGCCGGCCGGCTCGGCGATGAAGTCCTGCGCGCCGGACTCCAGCAGCGCCGTGCGCACCGCGGGGTCGCCGCCGCGCTCGACGAGCGCCACGCGCAGCACGCCGCCCAGGCGCCACTCGCGCGCCATCCGGTCCAGCAGCGCGGTCGCGCTGCCGTTGCCGTCGACATCGCCGATCACGATCATGTCGGGCTGCAGATCGGTGGCCAGGCGCAGCGCCTCGGCGGCCTCGGTCGCGGTGAAGACGCCGGCGCGGCTCTCCAGCGCGTCGGCCAGCGATGCGGCGCGCTCGCTGTCGCGGTCCACGAGCAGCACCGACGGCAGGCCGAGCTCCTCGAGCGGCGGCGGCGCGGTGCCGGACAGCTCGGCGGCGAGGTGCTCCTTGACGTAGCGGGTGCGGCGGGCGGCGGCGAGCTGCTGGGAGAGCCGCATCGGGGCGGGCTCGGCCGCCGCCGGGTCGCGCGGCAGGCGCACGCAGAACAGCGCGCCGCCCTCTGGCGCCTCGCCGACCTCGACGGTGCCGCCGTGCAGCTGGACAAACTCCTTGACGATCGCCAGGCCGAGGCCGGTGCCGGAACGCCCCCCGCCGTTGTCGGCGGTGCGGAAGCGCTCGAAGAGGATCGCGCGCTGCTCCGCCGGCACGCCGGTGCCGCTGTCGGCGACCTCGAGGACTGCGGTGTCGCCGTCCTCGGTCAGCGTGACGCGGGCGACGCCGCCCGCGGCGGCGAAGCGCAGCGCGTTGGCGAGCAGGTTGGAGACCACGCGGCTGACGCGCTCGGGGTCGAAGCGCGAGCCGAGCTCGTCGGGCGTCTCGACGACCAGCCGGATGCGACGCTCGGTGGCGAGCGCGTCGAACTGCTCGGCGACCGACCGCACGACGGCGGCGAGGTCGTCGTCGACGACCGACAGCCGCGCCTCGCCGTGATCGCGCCGGACCTGCTCGAGCATGGCGTCGACTTGCTCGAGCGCGTCCAGCGCCGCGAGGCGGATGCCCTGGGTCTCGGCCTCCAGTGCCCGGCCCCGGCGGTGCCGGCGCAGGCGCTCGGCGCGCGTGAGGACGATCTGCAGCGGCGCCCGCAGGTCGTGCGAGAGCTCGGCGAGCAGGCGCTCGCGGAAGTGGTGGATCCGGGCCAGGCGGTCGGTGAGGACCGACAGCTCGGCGTTCTGGCGCGCGATCCGCTCCTCGGCGCGCTTGCGGTCGGAGACCTGGCGCCCCTCGGCAAGGATCATCGAGACCCGGCCATCGCCGCCACGCAGCGGGCGCAGCACGAGGTCGACGGTCTCCGACACGGTGCCGCCGCTGCCCATCATCAGCTCGACGTCGAAGCGCGCGAGGCGGCCGTCGGCGGCCAGCTCGACCGCCCGCCGCAGGTCGGCCTGCACGTCCTCGGAGTGCCGGCACCAGGGCGTCTGCCACAGCAGCTCGCCCACCACCTCGTGGCGGTCGAGCCCGGCGGAGGTCAGCGGCGCGTCGGTGACGTCGAGGATCCGCCCGTCAGCCGTCACCAGCGCGATGAAGCTCGTGGCCTTCGCCAGCGCGACCTGCGCCATCAGGTGCCGCGCCTCGGGGTCGGTCTCCGGATCGGCGACCTCGTCCAGGCGCGCCTGTAGGGCGTGCTGCACGTCCATCGACGCGCGCCAGGGATCGAGCCGTCCGTGTCTCATTGCGGGTGATTTCCTTGCCGTCCGCCGCGCCAGGACAGAGAGATTTCTGCGGGCGCGGCAGGGAGGAGCCTACCGCGTGGGAAGGGCGCGGCGGTGAAATTCCTGGAGCGGGCCATGACGGGGGAGTAGTCGCACCTGGCCGGATGGCGAGGATGCCCTTCAGCAACCGCGCGCGCGCACCTACGATCGCGGCGATCGATGACCGCCTCGCAGCCACACGACCTGTTGCCTGTCATCAGAACGATCAGCATCGGATTGGGAAGGGTTCGAACCTCCTCAGTCGATGTGATCGGCTGGTGGGCGGACTCAATGAAGTCCCAACGGAGGGATGGCTGATGGCGACGTGCCTAGTGACCGGTGGTGCGGGATTCCTCGGATCGCACCTGTGCGATGAGCTGCTGGCACGCGGCCATCGCGTGATCTGCGTCGACAACTTCGAGACCGGGTCGCTCACGAACATCGAGCACATCCGCCGGCCCGAGTTCCAGCACCTGCACGCCGACATCATCGACCCGTTCTTCGTCGACGAGCCGGTCGACGTCGTCTACCACTTCGCCTCCCCCGCCTCCCCGATCGACTACGCGCGGCTGCCGCTCCACACGCTCAAGGTCGGCTCGCACGGGACGCACCACACGCTCGGTGTGGCGAAGGTCAAGCGCGCGCGCTTCCTGCTCGCCTCCACGTCCGAGGTCTACGGCGACCCGCAGGTGCACCCGCAGCCGGAGTCCTACTGGGGTCACGTGAACCCGATCGGCCCTCGCGGCGTCTACGACGAGGCCAAGCGGTACGCCGAGGCGCTGACGATGGCGTATCACCGTCAGCAGGGCGTCGACACCGCGATCGTGCGGATCTTCAACACGTACGGGCCGCGGATGCGCCCCTTCGACGGGCGCGCGATCCCGACCTTCCTGCGCCAGGCGCTGCAGGACAAGCCGATCACGGTGTTCGGCGACGGCTCCCAGACCCGGTCCTTCACGTTCGTCGCCGATCTCGTCGACGGGCTGATCCGCCTCGCCGAGTCCGGCTACCACCACCCGGTCAACATCGGCAACCCCGACGAGTTCACCCTGGTCGAGCTCGCCGAGCAGGTGATCGAGATCACCGGCTCCCGGTCGGAGATCGTCCACGAGGCGCTGCCGACGGACGATCCGAAGATCCGCCAGCCCGACATCTCGCTCGCCAAGGAGCTGCTCGGCTGGGCGCCGAGCGTCAAGTTGCGCGAAGGGCTGCAGCGCACGGTCGACGCCATGGGCGTGCAGGCGCTCGTCGGCCAGGGCGCGTGAGCAGTCGCCAACCCTGATCGAAGGTCCAGTACACAGCAGCACCGCCACGCGGGAGGCTGGGCTGTCCGGTCACAGCCGGAGGTTGACCTTGTCGAGCTATCGGAACATCTGCCTCGCGGCGCTCCTGACCGCGATCGCGGCGCTCGCGGCGCCGGCGATCGCGAGCGCCGCGCCGCCCACCGGAGTCACCGGCATATCGCTCGACGGGCGGATGGAGCTGGCCTGGCAGCCGGCGGCCGGCGCCACCGACTACGCCGTCTACCGCGGGACGTCGCAGGGCGCGATCACGACCAAGCTCGGCTTCGGCCCGACACCGCCCGGCGGGTCACCCGCGACGACGTTCACCGACCTGACACCCGCGAACGGGACGACGTACTTCTACTCGGTGCGCACCGTGACGAGCGGCGTCGAGTCGGCCAACTCGCGCGTGGTGCGCGCGATACCGAGGGCCCGCTCGTGCTCGGCCGGCAACGCGGTCACGCGCGAGAACTGCTTCCCCGGCGACACCGGCTGGCGGCTGAGCGGGACACCGACGCTTGACGGCTACGCGACGGCGACGAGCGTGAACGCCGGCGGGTCGGTCGGCATCAAGGTCAACTCGCCGGCGACGTTCGACGTCGAGATCTACCGCAGCGGCTACTACGGCGGATCCGGCGGCCGCTACATCTCGTCGATCCTCGGGGTGCCGGCGGCGGCCCAGCCGTCGTGCCTGAACGACGGCACGACCGGGCTCGTGGACTGCGCGAACTGGGCGCTGTCGGAGACCATCACCACGACGTCGGGCTGGACGTCGGGCGCCTACCTGCTGCGGATCGTCCGCAACGACACCGGCAGCGCGAACCACGTGCTGTTCGTGGTCCGCGCCGACCAGCGCAACGCCGACATCCTCTTTCCGGTGCCGTTTACGACGTACCAGGCGTACAACAACTACGGCGGCAGATCGCTCTACGACTGGAACTCGAACCCGCCGATCACCGCGTCGGGCGGCAACCGGGCAGTGAAGGTGTCGTTCGACCGGCCGTACGCGCAGACGAACGTCACGAGCCTCAACGACTGGTACACGCGAACGGACTTCGCGACCGTCCAGTGGCTCGAGCGGATGGGCTACGACGTCTCGTACGCCTCGGGGACCGACCTCGAGCGCACGCCCGCGATGGCGCGGGACCATCGCGTGTACCTCTCCGGCGCGCACGACGAGTACATCTCGGCCGGGATACGCGGCGCGATGACCCAGGCGCGCGACGCGGGCACCCATCTGTTCTTCACGGGGTCCAACGAGGTCTACTGGAAGGTCCGCTTCGAATCGAGCCCGGTGAACGGCGGTCAGGACCGGATCATGGTCTGTTACAAGTCGACGCAGAGCGGCGGCCCCGACCCGAGCGGCATCCCGACGGGCACGTGGCGCGACCCGGCCGGCGCCAACCAGCCCGAGAACGCGCTGACGGGGCAGATGTACGTCGGCGACAACGACACGACGCCGTATCCGGTCGTCGTGACGACGGCGCAGGGTCGCGACCGCGTCTGGCGGTACACCGGCCTGGAGAACTCGACGTCGTCGACCTCGATCGGCACGCAGTACATGAGCTGGGAGTGGGACGCGCGGGTCGACAACGGCTTCGAGCCGCCCGGCGTCACGACGCTGGCCGCGAGCCCGGCGTCCGGGCAGATCCTCCGGGACGCCGGCAAGGTCTACTCGGCCGGGAGCACGATCGCGAACGCCACCAAGTACACGGCGGCGAGCGGCGCGCTCGTGGTGTCACTCGGGATGAACCGGTGGAACCTCGGCCTCGCCTCGGCCGAGAACCGGCCGGCCGCGACCGACATCCGCATCCAGCAGGCGACGGCCAACATCCTCGCGGACATGGGCAGCGCGCCGGAGACGCCGATGGCGGGGATCCGGCTCGACGATCCCAACGGACCACCGCTCGTGCTCGCCCGGACGCCCAACAGCGGCGCCACGGACGTCGAGCGCAGTACGCCGGTGCGAGCGACGTTCTCGCGCGCGATGGACGCGGCCACGCTCACATCGTCGACGTTCACGCTCAAGCGGACCTCGGACGGCGCGACCGTTCCCGCGACCGTCTCCTACAACGCCCAGACGTTCATCGCCACGCTGACGCCGACCACGCCGCTCGACTACGTCACCGGCTACACGGCGCGCATCGACGGCTCGGTCAAGGCCGCCAACGGCATCGCGCTCGGTTCCGCCGTGACGTGGTCCTACACGACGGCGACGGCCGACACGAGTCCGCCGAGCGTCGTGCTCGACTCGCCGCAGGAGGGCGCCATCGTCAGCGGCATCGTCGACCTGCGCGCCAGCGCGGGTGACGACCGCGGCGTGACCGGCGTCCAGTTCCAGATCGACGGCAACGACTTCGGCGCGCCGGACGAGACGCCGCCGTACAGCGTCACGTGGGACGTGCGCGGGCTGTCCGCGGGCACGCATCGCATCACCGCGATCGCGAGCGACGCGGCCGGCAACCGCACGACATCGACGGGTGCCACCGTGCGCGTCGACCCGAGCGGCCTCGTCGGCGCCTACGGGTTCGACGAGGCGTCGGGCACCGCGGTCAGCGACGTGTCGCTGCAGCACAACAACGGCACGATCACCGGCGCGACGCGCACCGCAGCGGGCAAGTTCGGGGGCGCGCTCTCGTTCTCGGGCACCGGCAACTGGGTCACGATCCCGGACGCCGACTCGCTCGACCTGACGACCGCGATGACGCTCGAGGCGTGGGTCAACCCCACCGTCGGCACGGGCTGGCGGACCGTGCTCTTCAAGGAGCAGCCGAACAACTTCACCTACGCGCTGTACGGCACCGACGACCAGGGCCACCCGAGCGGCTGGCTGCACACCAACATCGACTACGACATGGCCGGCACGGCAACGGTCCCGACGGGCGCGTGGACCCATCTGGCGATGACGTACGACGGCTCCGCGATGCGGCTCTACGTCAACGGGACGCAGGTGGCGAGCCGCGCGGTGCCGGGGCCGATCGCGACGTCCAACGGCGTGCTGCGCATCGGCGGCAACAACATCTGGTCCGAGTGGTTCCAAGGCCTCATCGACGAGGTGCGGATCTACCGCCGCGTGCTCACGCCGGCCGAGATCGGGCAGGACATGACCCGGCCGGTGCTCGTCGACACCCAGGCGCCGACGACGCCGGGGAGCTTCACGGCCACCGGCGCGCTCGGCGAGGCCCGCCTGAGCTGGACCGCGTCGACCGACGACAACGGCGTCGCCAAGTACGTCGTCTACCGCTCGAGCACCTCCGGGTTCACGCCGTCCGCCGCGAACAAGCTCGCCGAGGTCACCAGCGGCACCACCTACACCGACCGCTCCGCGGCGGCCGGCACCTGGTACTACCGCGTGACCGCCGAGGACGCCGCCGGCAACGCCAGCGCGCCGACAGCGCAGGCCGCGGCGACCGTGCTCGCGGATACGACTGCGCCGACGGTCAGCATCAGCGCGCCCGCGGCCGGGGCGACGGTGTCCGGCAGTCAGACGGTCACCGCGACCGCATCCGACGACGTCGGCGTCGCCGGCGTGCAGTTCAGGCTCGACGGCAACGACCTGGGCAGCGAGGACACGAGCGCGCCGTACTCGCTGAGCTGGGACACGACCGCGGTCGCGAACGGCAC
>DATDKF010000311.1:0-13410 GCA_036520135.1 Solirubrobacteraceae bacterium | reverse complement strand
ACCGCCGGCGCGACCTCGACCGCCTCGCGATCGCGCTCGCCGCCCACGACCCGCAGCGCACGCTCGAGCGCGGCTACGCGCTCGTCGAGGACGCGGCCGGAGAGCCGGTCACGTCCGCCGCGGCCGCGCGCTCACAGCGCGCCCTGACCCTGCGGCTGCACGACGGCCACGTCCCGGTGCGTCCGGAGCCGCCCGTACCCTGAACCGCCCATGGCCGAGGCCGACACCCTCACCTACGAGGCCGCCTGCGAGCGGATGGAGGCGATCATCGCCCGGCTCGACTCGGGCGAGGCCGGCCTGCGCGAGACGCTCGAGCTCTGCCAGGAGGGCCGGCGGCTCGTCGAGTTCTGCGCCGCCGAGCTCGACGCGGTGGGTCGCGGACTCGAGGAGCTGCGGCTTGACGAGCTGGTTGCGCGGCTCGAGGCGCGGCCGGCGGTCTGAACGCACGTCAACGGCTTGCTGGGTAAGAGAGGCGAGGGTGCGGTTCGTCGCAATCTCCGCGTCCGACGCGATGAGTGTGCAGTTGTGCACCTATACGGTGCGTTTCGTCGCACTCGTCACACGCCGGCGGACGAGTGCGACGAAATGCACCCTCGCCGCCCGACAGCCGGGGTTGACGTTCTCAGACGTCCGCGCCGACGGCGTCGCCGATGGACGACAGCCCATCCCGCACCACGAGCTGCCCCAGCTCGGTCGTGACCCGCCGCACCACCCCCGGGCCCTCGTAGACGAGCGCCGTGTAGAGCTGCACCAGCGACGCCCCCTGGCGGATCATCGCGTAGGCGTCCGCGCCCGAGAACACGCCGCCGGAGCCGACGACGACGAAGCGCGAGCGGTCCATGCGCCGGTACAGCGCCGCGACCGTGCGCAGCGCGGCCGGCGCGCACGGCGGGCCGGAGACCGCGCCCGGCATGTCGTTGACGATCCCCGGTGGCTTTCCGGGCGGCAGGTTGACCGAGAAGCCGGAGACGAACGGCGCGGGGTCGACCGCCTCCAGGAACGAGTCGAGGTCGGCCTCGTCGGCGAACGGGGCGACTTTGATGAACAGCGGCCGCCGGACGCCGGCCTCGCCCAGCCGGTCGAGCAGCGTCCGCAGCCGGCGCCGGTCGGCGAAGAAGCCGACGCCGTCGCGCGTGTTCGGGCACGACAGGTTCAGGCACACGTATTCGCCGAGCTCCTGCAGGCGCGACACCGACTCCACGTAGTCGCCGATCACCGCGTCGTCGGGCTCGACCGCCGACGCCGCGCCGCGGTTCGTGCTCACCACGTTGATGCCCAGCGGCACCGCCGGCCGCGGCGCCGCCAGCCGCTCGGCCACGCGCGCCGCTCCGTCGTTGGGCACGCCATAGTGCACGACGATCGCGCGCTCGTCCACGAGCCGGAACAGCCGCGGCCGCGGGTTGCCGTCCGACGGCGCGGCTGAGATCGATCCCACCTCGACGTGCCCGAACCCGAGCGCGGAGAGCAGCGGCACCGCCCGCGCGCTCTTGTCGAACCCCGCGGCCAGCCCGAGTGGCGTCGCGAACCGCAGCCCGGCGACCGCGACTGCGAGCCGCGGATCGGTGGCCGCCCGCCGCGAGGCCACGGCCCGGCACACGAGCCGCGACCCGCTCGCGCGCTCAGCCGCCCGCACCGCGAGGTCGTGGGCCCGCTCCGGATCGGCCCGGAACAGCAGCGGCCGCACGAGTACGGGATACACGCCCATGGGCGGCGCGCGCGCTCGGGCTCAGCCGCCCTCGTCCGCGCTGACGAGGCCGCTGCGCAGCGCCAGCAGCGCGATCTCGGCGCGCTGGTCGGCGTGCGGCATCTCGTCCAGACCGAGCGCGCGGCCGAGGTGGTCGAGCTCCGCGGCGACCGCCTCGAGCGGGATGCCGGTCGCCTCGGCGACCTCTTCGTCGCTGGCGGGGTTGATGCCCTCGCCGTCGTCGAACAGCGGCTTGCAGAGCGCGCGCAGGACGCGCTGCTGCTGCTCGGAGAAGCGCGGTGTGGCGCTCAGCTCGCCCGGCACCAGTGTCGGACCGGTGCCGATCGGCACCGGGTCGCAGTAGGCGAGCATCGTGCGGCCGATCCGGACGAGGTCGCCGTCGCTGAGCCGCCGCCGCCCTGCGAGCCGCAGGCCGTTGACCCACGTGCCGTTCTGGGAGAAGCCGTCGTCGCAGATCGTCCACTCGCCCGCGTGCAGCGCGAGCTCCACGTGCAGGCGCGACACCTCCGGATCCCACGGCATCGAGATGTCGGCCTCCTCGCGCCGCCCGATCGTCACGGTCGGGTGGCTGCCGACGAGCGTGTGGATGACCTGCCGGCCCTCCTCGTCGCGGTAGACGAGAAATCGCTCGCCGAGTTCTTCAGCGGCCCGCCGGGCGGCGAGCTCCTCCTCGGTCGCGTGGCCCAACGTGAGCTCTGACTCCACGCGGCGAGCCTACCTGACCACTTACCGGGAGGAGAAGATGTTCAGCAGCGAGATGAAGATGTTCACGATCGAGACGAAGATGCCGGTGGCGAGCCACACGGCGTCGTCCTCGGTCCCATGCTTGCGCAGATAGTTGAAGTCGATGACGATCAGCAGCGCGGACACCAGGTAGATGCCGGCGCTGACCAGCGGGCTGATCGTCCCGCCGAACAGCGACCAGATGATCGTCCCGAACGCCGCGACGAAGACGATCATCGAGACCGGCCGCATCCACGGCGCCAGGTCCTTCGACAGCACGAACCCGAGCGAGCCCGCCGCCGCCACGGTCGCGGCGGTTCCGGCGAAGGCCTGCGTGAGCGCCTTGGGGTCGACCTCCGCGAAGTAGGCGATCACGGGGCCGAGCCCGAGGCCGATCAGCAGCGCGGTGGCGAACAGCCAGCCCATCGCGAACGTCCCCACGCGGAAGCGCGCGCCGGCGAACGAGGAGACGAGCAGCATGCCGAACCCCGCGAACGAGAACACGCGGGCCGTCCCCAACGACAGGTCGCGCCCGATCAGCGTGCCCGCGGCGCAGAAGGCCAGCGCGATCGCGACCAGGAACATGACCTGGCCGAGCAGCTGGGACGTGGAGATCGCGCGTGGGGCGACGCCCTCGCGGTAGTACGCAGTGGTCTGCTCGCTCATGGGCGGCAATGTATCCCGGATTCCTTAAGGATTCACCCGCATCAACGCGTATTCGGTGTCGACGCCGTTGGCCGTGAAGCCCCCGCCGACGAGCTCGCCGTCCGCCTGCACCGCGATGTCCTGGCCGAAGTCGCCCTTCCCGTGGAAGTCGGCCGTGACCGCGTCGCGGAACGTGCCGTCGGCTCGATACTGGTGCAGTGGACGCAGGTCCGGCTCAGGGAAGTTCTCCTGGGCGCTCGCTGCCGCCGGCAGGGTGAGCGCCCCCGGCTTCTCGAGCCGAATGAACCCAGGACGCCCGGGGCGGCCGGCTCATTCCGGCCGCCCTGCGCCGCGCGTCAGACCCGCTGGATCAGCGTGCCGGTACCGAGGCCACCGCCGCAGCACATCGTCACGAGGCCGAGCTCCTTGTCCGACCGCTCGAGCTCGTGCAGCAACGTCGTCAGCAGCCGCGCGCCGGTCGAGCCGAGCGGGTGGCCGAGCGCCATCGCGCCGCCGTTGACGTTCACGCGGTCCATGTCCGGCTCGAGCTCGCGCTTCCACGCGAGCACGACCGGCGCGAACGCCTCGTTGATCTCGACGAGGTCGATGTCGTCCATCTTCATGCCGTTGCGCTCGAGCAGCTTGCGCGTTGCCGGGATCGGGCCGGTGAGCATGATCACGGGGTCGACGCCGACGGTCGTCTGGTCGAGGATCCGCGCACGCGGCTTGACGCCGAGCTCGGCCGCCTTGGCGGCGCTCATGAGCAGCACCGCCGCCGCGCCGTCGGAGATCTGCGACGAGTTGCCCGCGGTGATCTTGCCGTCCTCCTTGAACGCCGGCTTGAGGCCCGCCAGCGCCTCGAGGTTCGTGTCGGGCCGGATGCCCTGGTCGGACACGTAGGTGGAGCCGTTGACCTGGAACGGGATCGTCTCGCGCTCGAAGCGGCCCTCCTCGGTCGCGCGCGCGGCGAGCTGGTGTGAGCGCAGCGCGAGCTCGTCCATCTCCGACCGCGGGATCTCCCACTTGTCGGCGATCATCTCGGCCGAGATGCCCTGCGGCACGAGGTTGTAGCGCTCGAGCAGCGCGGGCGGCCACGGCGAGCCGACGTCGTCGACCCACTTGAAGCCGACGCCCATCGGGATGTGGCCCATGTGCTCGACGCCGCCGCCGATCACCACGTCGTGCACGCCGGCCGCGATCAGCGCCGCGCCGAAGTTGACGGCCTGCTGTGCGGAGCCGCACTGGCGGTCGACCGTCGTGGCCGGCGTCTCGACCGGCAGCCCGGCCTGCAGCCAGGCGTTGCGCCCGACATTGAACATCTGCTCGCCGTACTGCTGCACGCAGCCGCAGATGACGTCGTCGACGGCGTCGGCCGCGATCCCGGCCCGCTCGATCAGCTCGGTGTACGTCCGCCCGAGCAGCTCGTTCGGGTGGGTGTCCTTGTAATAGCCCTTCTCCGGGTGGCCGCGCCCGATCGGCGTGCGGACCGCCTCGACGATGACCACGTCCTGACCGTTGGCGTTCATCTGATCTCAAGCCTCCACGATTGACCGGCGCGAGCGACCGCACCACGGCGTAGTGTAAGCCCATTGACTGACCAGTCAGCCAAACGGGAGCGCAGCGTGTCGGAGCGAGTCGGGATCGCCGGAACCGGAGCCATCGCGTGCGGCCTCGCGGCCGTCGCCGCCCAGCGCGGCCAGGTGGTCGTATGGGCCCGCTCCGACCGGTCGGCCGAGCGCGCCGACGCCCAGGTTCGGACGCTGTGCGAGAAGGTCGGCGCGCACGTCAACGGCAACGTGCGCGTGACCTGCGACCACGGCGCCCTGGCCGAGGCGAGCTTCGTCGTCGAAGCGATCGTCGAGGACCCGGCGGCCAAGGCCGCGCTGATGAGCGACCTCGGCCACAGCCTGGCCGAGGACGCGATCCTCGCCACCACGACCTCGTCGCTGTCGATCACCGAGCTGGCCGAGGCGTCCGGCCGGCCCGACCGCTTCGTCGGCCTGCACGTGTTCAACCCGGTCCCGAAGATGGACCTGGTCGAGCTCGCCTTCCCCGCGGCGGCGACGGCCGCGACGCGCGAGCGCGCCCACGCGCTGTGCGAGGCGCTCGGCAAGACCGCCGTCGAGGTGCCCGACACGCCGGGCTTCGTCGTCAACCGCCTGCTGTTCCCATACCTGTTCGAGGCCGTGCGGCTGATGGAGCGCACCGGGCTCGAGGCCGAGGCGATCGACACCTGCATGAAGCTCGGCGCGGGCCATCCGCTCGGCCCGCTCGCGCTGCTCGACCTCGTCGGCCTCGACGTGTCCGCGGCGATCGGGCGCACGATCGGCGCCGCCGTGCCCGAGCGGATCGAGCGCATGATCGCCGACGGCGACCTCGGCCGGAAGGCGGGCCGCGGCTTCTACACGTACGAGGGCTGATCCCCTAACAACCGGCGGAGGATCTTCCCCGCCGGCGTTCGCGGGATCGCGTCGGCGAAACGCACCGCGCGCAGGCGCTTGTGCGGGGCGACCCGCTCGCCGACCCACGCCATCAGCTCGTCCGCCTCGACGTCCGCGCGCGGCACGACGACCGCGACCGGCACCTCGCCGCAGCGGTCGTCCGGCCGCGGCACGACCGCGCACTCGGCGACCGCGGGATGCGTGCCGAGCAGCGCCTCGAGCTCGGCCGGCGCGACCTGCAGCGCGTTGACCTTGATCAGCTCCTTCAGGCGGTCGACGACGAACACGTTGCCGTCCGCGTCGACGCGCCCGAGGTCGCCGGTGTGCAGCCAGCCGTCGCCGTCGAGGATCTCGGCGGTGGCCTCCGGCGCGTTGAGATAACCGGCCATCGTGACCGCGCCACGGATCAGGATCTCGCCGCCGGCCACGCGCAGCTCGGTCCCCGGCATGACCCGCCCGCACGAGCCCGGAGGCGTGCCGAGCGCGCGGTCGGGGATCGCCCCCACGGCGGTGGTCTCCGTGAGGCCGTAGCCCTGGCCGACGACCGCATGCGGGAACCGCTCAGCGACCGCACGCTGCGGCGCCGGGCCGAGCGGCGCGCCGCCGCACACGATCAGCTCGACCGCCGGAAGGTCGAGCGGCGAGCGCGCGAGCAGCGGCATCAGCGGCGGGGGCACGATCACCACGGTCACGCGCTCGCGGTCGAGCAGTTCCAGGAAGCCCCGCGGCTCGAAGCGCGGCACCGGGACGAGCCGCGCGCCGGCCGCCAGCGCGCTGCCGAGGGTGATGACGAAGCCCATCACGTGCGAGAACGGCGCCAGCGCGAGCACCGCGTCGTCGGGCGTGAGCCGGATCCCCGCGAGCACCTGGCCGACCGCGGCCACGAGGTTGCCGTGGGTGAGCATGACGCCCTTGGGCAGGCCGCTGGTGCCGCTGGAGTACGGGAGCAGGGCCACGCCGGGCGCCGGCCGTGGCGCCGGGCCTGCGATCAGCCCGTCGGCCGTCATCAGCAGTGCGGCGCCCGAATCGACGAGCTGGCCCCGTACCTCCCCGGGGGTGGCCGCGAGGCTCACGCCGGTGACCGCGCCGCCCAGCCGCATCGCCGCGAGCGCCGCCTCGATCCACGCCGGACCGTTCGGCATTTGGATCGCGAGCACGTCGCCCTCGCCGAATCCGCGCGCCGCCAGCGCAGCCTCGGCCCGCGTGCCGCCGGCCGCGTGGACGAGCTCGTGGAAGGTCTTTGACACGTGTCAAACGATACCCTTCACCTTTACACGTGTCAAACGCTGACGAGACCCGCACGCGGATCCTCGAGACCGGCTGGCAGCTGGCACGCGAGCGCGGGCTCGGCGCGGTGACGGTCGCCGAGATCGCAGCCGCCGCCGGCGTGTCGCGCCAGCTCGTGTACGTGCACTTCTCCAATCGCGCCGGCCTGCTCGTCGCGATGACACGTCACCAGGACGCGCGCAGCGGCTTCCGCGACCGGGCGTGGGCGACCCGCGACCTCGAGCCCGTCGCCGCGCTCGAAGCGCTGATCCGCGCCTGGCACGAGTACCTGCCCGAGATCCTGCCGGTGGCGGCCGAGCTCGAGGCCGCGCTGATCACCGGCGAGGACGGAGCCGAGGCCTGGAACGACCGGATGGGCGAGCTGCGCGAGGCATTCCGGGTCGCGGTCGAGCGCCTCGAGCTGGCGCCGGGCTGGACCGTGGACGCGGCGGCGGACTGGGCCTGGGCGCGCTGCCAGCCGTCGAGCTGGCGCCACTTGGTGCAAGAGCGCGGCTGGGATCCGGGCGAGTACGAGCGCCGCACGACCGCCTCGGTGCTCGGCGAGATCCTCGCACGGAATGTTTAGTTCATATTGAGAGAGCGTTGGGATCCTTCTTGTGCGACGAACGTACCCTCATCGCACCCCTCCTCCAGAAACACTTGAGCCCGGCTCGCTCCCCTGAGCCGGGCTCTTGTGTTCTCTCGGTCGATCCTCCCCAGGATCTCCCTCTCTCCTCCTCAACCGCCGAAGCGGCCAGTCGGTTGCGGGGCAAGGTAGCGCGTCGAGGCGCTTTGTGCAATTCCGCGCGAAGTTTCGATTCGCAACCCTGGCCGAATGGCGTAGTCGCCGGCTAGGCGGCCGCGCCCCGGCGTTCGCGGATCCGGACCGCCTCGATGCGGTTCTCGCGCACCGATTCGACGCGGATCGAGTAGCCGTTGTGGGTGATCGTGTCGCCGCGCTTGGGCAACCGCCCGAGCTGGCCGAACACGAATCCGCCGACCGAGTTGTAGGCGTCCGAGTCGACCGGCAGCTCGAGCCCGTAGTCGATCAGGTCGGTGATCGCGACGTGTCCGCGAACGAACCAGTCGCCGTTGGCGAGCCGGCGCACGGCACCGCCGAGCGGGTCGGTCTCGTCGGCGATCTCGCCCACGACCTCCTCGATGATGTCCTCGACCGTGACGATCCCGGCGGTCCGGCCGTACTCGTCGATGACGATGGCCAGCGAGCTGCGCTGGCGCTGCAGGTCGGCCAGCAGGTCGTCGAGCGGCTTGGTCTCCGGCACGATCGGCGCCTCGCGCACGAGGTCGTCGATCTTCGCGTCGGACCCCTCCGTGAGCAGGAGCTGAGCCAGCGCGTTGGCGTGCACGATCCCCTTCACGCGGTCGTGGTTGTCGTCCTCGGTGACGACGAGCCGCGTGTGACCGGACGAGACGCACCGGCGCAGCGCGGTCTCGACCGACTCGGACAGGTCGACCGTCACGATCGCCGGCGCCGGAGTCATGACCTGGCGCGCCTGCTGCTCGTGCAGGTGGAAGACGCCGGTGAGCATGTTCGCCTCGCCGATGTCGAGCTTGCCGCCGGTGAGCGACTGCGCGATCAGGACCTTGAGCTCCTCGGGTGAGCCGCCCTCGTCGAACTCGTTGGTCTTGCGGATCCCGAGCGCCCTCAGGATCCCGTTCGACGCGGCGTTGAGCACGTGGATGAACGGGTTGAAGACCTGCGTGAAGTAGTGCAGCGGCCGGGCGATCCAGCGCGCCACGCGCTCGGCCCGGTTGATCGCGTAGATCTTCGGGACCTGCTCGCCGATCGTGATGTGCAGCGACGTCGTGATCAGGTAGGCGAGGAACAGCGAGACGCCGTAATACACCCACTTCGGCGCGTCCTTGCCGATCAGGTTCTCGAAGATCGAGGCGACGGCAGGCTCGCCGAGGAAGCCGATGCCCAGCGAGGTGAACGTGATGCCGAGCTGGCAGGCCGCGAGGTACTTCGACAGGTCGTCGAGCTGGCGCAGCACCAGCGTGGCGCCGCGTTTGCCGTCCTCGGCGAGCTCCTCCACCCGGCTCCGGCGCACGCGCACGAGCGCGAACTCCGCGGCCACGAAGAACCCGTTGAGCAGGACCAGCACGACAACCGCCAGCAGGAGCAGGGCGGTCATCGGCGATCCGTGGGCCGCGCGCGCTGCGCGGCGGCGCTACTTCGGGAGCTGTCGTCGTCGTTCATCAGGCGACGGGGCAATGGTAGCGGCGCTACCCGCTCCCGGCACTGGCGGTGCCTGAACGACGTGGGCCCGCCGCATGACGCGGCGGGCCCGTTCTGCCGTTCAGGAGCGGCAGAAGTCGTTACTTGGCCAGCTTGACCTTGACCGACTTCACCGCACTCGACAGCATGGTGCTCCGCCCTCGCGGCGCCAGTCGGTGCCCGCGAGCTCGTCCATATCCTGTCCCCCGATGCGGATCGTCTCGCTCGTGCCCTCCGCCACCGAGATGCTGTTCGCCCTGGGCGTCGGCGACGAGGTTACGGCCGTCACCCACGAGTGCGACCATCCGGCCGCGGCGCTCGAGCTGCCCAGGGTCACGCGCGATGTGATCGGACCCGGCCTGCCGCCGGACGAGATCGACCGCGCGGTTCGCGCGCTGACCGAACAGGGCCGCTCGATCTACGAGCTCGACGAGGAGGCGCTGCGGCACCTGCAGCCCGACCTGATCGTCACCCAGGCGCTGTGCGCGGTCTGCGCGGTCTCCTACGACGACGTCCAGGCGATCGCAGACCGCCTGGACCCCCGCCCGCAGGTGCTGTCGCTCGACCCGCACACGCTCGGCGAGGTGCTCGGCGACGTCCGCACGCTCGCGCAGGCGACCGACGCCAAAGACGCCGGCGTCGCGCTGGTAAAGGACGCGGCGAGCCGGATCGACCGCGTGCGGCTGGCCGTGCGCGCGGCCGCGCCCGTGGGTGTGGCCGCGCTCGAATGGCTCGACCCGGTGTTCGTGGCCGGCCACTGGACGCCGCAGCTGATCGAGTACGCCGGCGGGTTCGACGTGCTCGGCATGCCCGGGGAGCATTCCGAGCAGCGCAGCTGGGACGAGGTGCGCGCTGCCGAGCCCGAGGTCGTCGTCGTGATGCCATGCGGCTATGACGCCGACCGCGCGCTCGAGGAGGCCGAGTCCTACGCCGACGAGCTCGCCTCGCTGGGCGCCCGCCGCGTCGTCGCCGTCGACGCCGCCGGCTACTTCTCCCGCCCCGGCCCGCGGCTGATCGAGGGCCTCGAGCTGCTCGGCCACATCCTGCACCCGGACCGGCTGCCCGACGCGCCGGCCACGCTGCACGAGGTCGCGCTCTAGCCGGATGCGACGCTGAGCGCGCCGACGACCGAGATCGCGGCGACGGCGACGCACGCGAGCACCGGCAGGAGGTCGCCCTTGCGGATCGCGCCGAGCCGCTCGATCGCCAGCGCCGCGATCGCGCCGCCGATCAGCCCGCCGATGTGAGCCCCGATCGAGATGTTCAGGTTCGGGAACAGGAACGGCAGCGCGAGGTTGAAGAGGATCACCGGCCCGAGGCCCGACCGCCAGGGGTCGACGCCGCGGGCGCGCTGAAAGACGAACGCGGCGGCCATCAGGCCGAACACGGCCCCGGAGGCGCCGACCGTGAACTGGTGCGGCGCGGCGATCAGCGCGCCGAACGAGCCCGCGAGCAATGACGCGAAGTAGAGCGAGACGAAGCGCAGGTGGCCGAGCACCGGCTCGAGCATTGTGCCGAGCCAGTAGAGGATGTACATGTTGAAGAAGATGTGCAGCGGGTTGCCCGGGTCGTGCAGGAACGCCCCGGTCACCAGCCGCCAGACCTCGCCGTAGGCGACGCCGATCTGCTCGCCGGTGTTCAGCGTGGCCGACCCGAGCGTCGCGAGGTCGATGTAGACCGAGCTCGTGTTGCCGCCCGAGAGCAGCTCGCCGAGCCACAGCACGACGTTGATCCCGATCAGGACGAACGTCGCCGTCGGCTCGGCGTAGATGTTGCGCATCGTGCGCACCGGCGTGCTCTGGCGCGAGCAGTCCGGGCAGCGCATCCCGACCGGCGTCGCGGTCATGCAGTCTGGGCAGATCGGCTTGCCGCAGTTCGAGCAGGAGACGCCCGTCTCGCGGTTGGGGTGGCGGTAACAGACGGCCATTCGCCGGCTGAAGCTAGCAGCGCTTTCTTTAGGAAATGTCAGCTGCCATCAGCAGCTTGCCGGTCGGGGTGTCCGATCCGCCCCGCGGCTCGTCCGTGACCATGACCTTCGCGAGGTCCGACGCGTCGCCCGGGATCGCCGCCTCGGCCGACCCGTCGCCGCGCGGCACGAACAGCGCATCGGTCGGCTGCGGGGTCTTCGCGCCCTCGGGCAGGACCCACACCTCGTACACGCGCCCCGCGGGCGGCGCGGGCAGGTTCTCGGCCACCAGCGTCGCCTGGTCGCCGTCGATCTTCAGCGTCGCGCCGGCGCGGTCGAACTGGACGTCCTTGGTCCCGCCGCCGAGCTGGCTCCCGATCAGGGCGCCGACGATCAGCAGCGCCGCCGCCACCGGCGCGAGGCGCCAGAGGCCGAGCGATCCGAAGCGCCGCTTGCGCGCGGGCTCGGGCGGCCGGTCGGCCGCGCCGCCGGCCTGCGCGAGCAGGGCGGCCTCGCGCTCGACCTCGGTCATGATGCGGTCCTTGAGCGTTGCGGGCGGGAGCATCGGCGGCGACGCCATCGGCAGCGCCTCGGCGGCCGGGCGCAGCTCGTCGACGTCCTCCTGGCAGGTCGGGCACGTGGCCAGGTGGCTCTCGAAGGCCGCGCGCTCCTGCGGCGCCATCGCGCCGAGCACGTACGCGCCCGCGGCGTCGGCCCAGCGGTCGTGACCCGCGGTCATACCGCCACCTGCCCTTCACCGAGCTGCGCGCGCATCTTCTTCAGGCCGAGCCGCATCCTCCCCTTGATGGTGCCGACCGGCGCGTCGAGCATGTCCGCGATCTCCGTGTGCGTGAAGCCGCCGAAGTAGGCGAGCTCGATCACCTGGCACTGGTCGGCCGGGAGCGAGCTGAGCGCGGCGCGGACGGTGCCGGCCTCCTCGCGGCGGGCCGCCTCGACGTCGGTGCGCTCGCGCGCCTCGAAGCGCTCCTCGATGCCCTCGTCCCCGGCACGCCGCCGGTCGTGGACCGTGGCGCGGCGCAGGGCGTCGATCGCCCGGTGATGGACGATGCCGAGCACCCACGTGCGCACCGAGCCGCGCGCGCGGTCGTAGCGCGCGCCCGACCGCCACATCGACAGGAACGCGTCCTGCGTCACGTCCTCGGCGCCGGAGCGCGTGCCCATCATCCGGTAGGCGAGCGAGAACGCCGCCGACGCGTGGCGCTCGTAGATCACCTCGAAGGCGCGCGCGTCCCCGCGACGCACCAGCTGCATCACGTCTTCGTCGGCCAGGGAACGGACGTCTTGCCCCATCGGCCGGTACTTCGTATCAGGCCGGGATGCGGATCACACCCCGGCGGATCCGATCAGCGCCCGAAGTCGTCGAACACGCGCATCGCCTCGCGCGCGGCGTCGCGCAGCGTGCGCTCCGCGAGATCGAACGGACCGCGCGCCAGGGCGCGGCGCTTGTGGCGGCGGCCGCGCGTGCGCAGCACGACGAGGCCGGCGGCCGCGCCGGTGCCGATCAGCACCGCGGCGGCCGGGCCGAGCGCGGCCCGCGGCCAGTTGCGCGGATCCTTCATGGCCTTGAGCTCCCACGCCTCGAGCTCGTCGGCCGCCAGCTCCACCAGCGAGCCGAGCGTCATCTCGAGCCGCGGCTCCAGATCAGCCGGCGGCTCCACCGGCGCGAGCGCCTCGCGCAACCGTGTCTCGAAGTCCCACGTGCTCATGAGTCCTCAGTACCCGCCTCTTCCTCGACGATGTCCTCCAACTGCCGTATCGCGCGATGGATCAGCACCTTCGTGGCGCCGTCCGTGCGCCCCAGCGCCCGCGCGATCTCGCGATTGTCCATGCCCAGGGCGAAGCGCATGATCAGAGCCTCGCGGCGATCGTCTGGTAGCCGGCGCACGCCTTCCAGGATTCGGTTGAGATCCTCGCGATCCTCCACGAGGCCCTCGGTCGTGTGCAACTCCGCCAGCGCTCCCGCGTCCTCGATCGACGTCTGCGGCCGGCGCGAGCGGTCGCGGTAGTAGTTCGCCGCAAGGTTGTGCGCGATGCGGATCAGCCACGGCCGCAGCGGCCGCCCCTGCGACTCGCGCTGCGCGCGCTCGAAGTGCCGGTACGCCTGCAGGAAGGTCTGCTCCGTGAGGTCCTCGGCGTCGTGGTGGTTGCCGACCCGGTAGTACGAGTAGGAATAGACGTCGCGCAGGTGCGACCGGTAGAGGTCGGTGAAGGCCGCGTCCAGCTTCACCTTGGCCTCGCGCGACGGTTCGGATGCCGCGGCCATGGATCACGGAGGCTACCTTTCAGGCAGCGCGGCCCGCGCCTGCCTTCGCCTTCTTCTTCGGCGCCGTCAGCGACGACGTGAAGCGCCCGGGCTCCACGCGGCCCTCGATCAGCCCCGCCAGCGAGCCGAGCACCGGGGCGTCCACGCCCGCCTCGCGCATCCGCGCCGCGAGCAGCGGTACGCAGTCGACGGCCTCGGCAG
>DATDKF010000310.1:0-3031 GCA_036520135.1 Solirubrobacteraceae bacterium | reverse complement strand
AGCTCGAACAGCCGGACGAGTGCTTCCACCGACGCGACGACGACGAAGACGACGACCCAGCCGACGACGTTCGGTCGCTTCACGAGCGGGCGCGTTCGCGCGGCGCTCGACGCGTCGCGAACCGTCCCTCGGGACGCGCGTCCCGACGGTTGTGGACGCGCAGCGTGTCTGGCATGTCGCCCCACTATCGCGCCCGCCCGGCCTGGAAACAAGATCTCGGAGCTCGACGGAGGCCGGCGGAGGTCAGACCTGGTCCGGCCCGGCCTCCGCTTCGCCACGTCAATTCCTGCGGTCGCCACGATCTCTCGCTACGGGCAGGAGAGCGTCGGATTGAACATCGCGAAGACGCCGCTCGGGTTCTCCTCCGCGGCCCAGAGGTCCGGAAGCAGCCCGTCGCCAGCCAGGGCGATGCCGACGGCGCCGATGGCGATCGCGCTTGCGAGCCCGCTGACGATCAGCAAGTGCTTCATGACGTCTCCGTTCCGCCCGCATCGGCGATCGCGGGCTGGATTCGTTCGAACGGGATTCCTGCTCGCGCGTAGAGCTCGTGCACGAGCTGCTCCGTGGCTGCCTCAAGCAGGCAGAGGAGCGATTCGTCTCCCGGGACGATCATCGAGCGCACGTAGCGCACCGACTTGCCGTCCCGCTCCATCGCGAGCGCCGCGTCGCGCACCCGTGCGGCCCACTGCCGGAGCCCCTCGACAGCCAGCCCGGGGCGGTAGTGCTCGACGAGGTAGGTCTGCCGTGCCATGCGGCGACGATAGGCGTCGCCCGCCGCGGCGGCATCGGGCGTTTCCCCACGTTTGTGTCTCCACCCGCCGTCGACCCCTCCACACGCGCCCATAGCCGGTCGCGAGCCGCCCACCGGCGTGTCACGATCGTGCACGTGACGCAGGACATCGACCAGGCCGTGAGCGTCGCCGCCGACCGAGATCCCGTTCGCCCGGATGCTCGGGGCGCTCGAGCGCGGAACGGTCGACGCAGCAGTTATGCCCAAGGGCTCGTGAAGTAGGGTGGAGCCGGCGATCATCGGCCGCGAGCAGGAGCTCGCCGCAACTGAGCGTCTCCTCGACCGGGCGGCCGAAGGTGCGGCGGCGCTCGTCCTTGACGGCGAGGCTGGGATCGGCAAGACGACGCTTTGGCTCGGGGCGGTGCAGGCTGCCGATGCGCGCGGTTTCCGCGTGCTGCAGGCGCGTCCTGCGGAGAGCGAGGCGAAGCTTTCGTACTCGGCGGTCGCCGACCTTGTCGGCGCCGCGTTCGAGGAGACGGAGAGCGAGCTGCCGCCGCTCCAGCGGCGTGCGCTGGAAGCGGCACTGCTGCTCGGAGAGATGGACGAGCCGGCGGATGCGCGAACGACCTCGGCCGCGCTGGTCGCCGTCCTGCACGCGCTCGCGTCGCGGGACACCGTGCTGCTGGCGGTCGACGACGTGCAGTGGCTGGATGCGGCGTCGGAGCAGTCGCTCGCGTTTGCGGCGCGGCGGTTGCCGGCCGGGCTCGCGTTGCTGGTGGCGCGGCGGGTCGAAGGCGACGCCGATCTGCCGCTCGGGATTGCGCGTGCGCTGCCCGATGAGCGTCGTGAGCGGGTCGTCGTCGGGCCGCTCTCGGTGGCGGCGCTGCACCACCTGATCAGCGGCCGGCTCGGGACGTCCCTGTCGCGGCCGCTGCTCATCCGGCTCGCGGACGCTTCCGGCGGCAACCCGTTCTTCGCGCTCGAGATCGCGCGCGCGCTCGGGCGTGAGGAAGGCGGGCACGAGCCGCTGCCGGTGCCGCGGAGCGTCGAGGACCTGGTGGCGGCACGGGTCGCGACCCTCTCGCTCGACGCGCGCATCGTCGCGCTCGCGGCCGCGGCGCTTTCGCAGCCGACGGTCGCCACGGTCGTGGAGGCGTTCGACGGGGAGGGCGACGCGCGCACCGCCGTGATCGAGGCGGAGGACGCGGGCGTGTTGGTCGCCGGGCGCGACCGGATCCGGTTCACGCACCCGTTGCTCGCGTCGGTCGTCTACCGATCCGCAGCAGGCGAGCGGCGGCGCCGGCTGCACGAGCGTCTCGCGACGGTGGTGGTCGATCCCGAGGAGCGTGCCCGCCACCTGGCGCTCGGCACGATACGCGGGGACGAGGGCGTCGCCGCCGAGATCGAGCGCGCTGCGGCGCTGGCCGCCCGGCGCGGCGCACCTCAGGCCGCCGCCGATCTCCTGGCCGCGTCGGCACGTCTGACGGCGAGTGAACGAACGGAAGAGCTGACGCGACGCCGGCTCGGCGAGGCCGGTGCACGTCTCGCCGCCGGCGACGTCGAGACCGCGCGCACGCTGGCCGAGGCCGAGACGAGCTCGCCGGTAGCGTCGCTGCGCGGGCAGGCGCACTACCTGCTTGGCGAGGTCGCGTGGATCAGCGGCAGCGGCCCGCCGAGGACGCACTTCGAGGCGGCCCTCGCGGCGGCGCCTGCGAACCGCGAGCTCGCGGCCCGCGTCTACCCGAAGCTCGTCAGCTTCACGACGCACGATCCGAGGCGGGCGGTCGAGCACGCGGAAGCGGCGATGCGGGTGCTCAGCCCGGACCGCGATCCGGGGCCGCTCGCCCAGATCGTCTTCGACCGGTTCTGGGCGGAGCTCGGGCTGGGGCACGGCCCGCGCTGGGACCTGTTCGAGCAGTGGCGCGAGCTGGAGGCGAGGGCGGGCCCGGACTCGCCGAAGACGCCGCTCCCGCTGATCTGCTTCTGGGCGATCGACGACTTCGAGGCTGCGCGGGCCCGCTTCGCCGTCGAGGAGCAGTGGTACCGGGAGCGCGGCGAGGATCTCTGGCGCGCGGAGCGGCTGGCGCACCTCTCGATGGCCGAGCTCCGCGCGGGACGGTGGGACCTCGCGGCGCGGTTCGTGGAGGAGGCGTGCGACGCGCTGGCGCAGCAACTCGACGAGCCGGGCCCGTGGGGTGCCGCGTTCCGCATCCGCTCGCTCGTCGACGCCCACGCCGGCCGGACCGAGCGGGCGCGGGCCACGATCGGGCCGTTCATCGTCAAGGCGGAGCGCGCGGGGCT
>DATDKF010000309.1:0-12802 GCA_036520135.1 Solirubrobacteraceae bacterium | reverse complement strand
CCCGAAGCCCTCGATCGCGACGAAGAGCGCCAG
Organism: Solirubrobacteraceae bacterium; assembly: GCA_036520135.1. Taxonomy (GTDB): domain Bacteria; phylum Actinomycetota; class Thermoleophilia; order Solirubrobacterales; family Solirubrobacteraceae; genus DASSUW01. The sequence goes on along the minus strand of DATDKF010000309.1, from coordinate 12,769 downwards.
CGCGAGCACCACGATCGGCACCGCGAGACGGTTGGTCTCTCCGTGCCGAACATGCACGTGGATGGCGCCGATCATGGTGAGGACGAGTCCGATGGCGGCGAGCGGCGTGAGGAGCGGTGCGATCCCGAGCGCCGCGGGCAGGATCAGGCCGATCGCCCCGAGGACCTCCAGGAGGCCGATCGTGCGGAACTGGCGATCGGTGACGTCCGCTGCCCAGCGCATCGGTCCCGCCGCCATCTTCAGGCGCGGCTGGGTGAGCTTCGTCGTGCCGGTCAGGAGGAAGATCGCGGCAAGCAGGACTTGCGCGATCCAGAGTGCGGTCTCCATCGGTGTCTCCCTTTGTCGGTGGCGTGTGCTTCCGGCGACGCTAGACCAGGGCGCGCCCCACCGACATGGGTGCTCGGGCCAAAGCTCCGCGCGGTGTTTGGCGAAGCGCCACAGCGGGCGTCAGCCCGCCGGTGGCGGCTCCTCGACGAGCACCGCCGGCCCGAGCGTGTCGGCGAGCATCAGCGCGCACGTGAGCTCGACGGGGTCCTCGGTGACGCGGCGGTCGAGCAGCTCCTCCGCGCGCTTGACCCGGTAGGTGACCGTGTTCTGATGGACGTAGAGCTCCTTCGCCGCGCGCATGCTGCGCCCGCCGGCCGCCAGGAACGCGCGCAGCGTCTCGCGCAGCCGCTGCGTCGGCTCGCCGGCCGCCGCGAGCGGGCCGAGGCGGGTGGCCACGAACTCGCGCGCGCGGGGCAGGTCGCTCGCGAGCAGCGACACGAGCTCGACCTGCGCGTAACCCACCACCTGGCGTCCGAGGCCGCGGGCGAGCGCCGCGACGCGCGCCGCCTGCACCGCCTCGCGGTGCGAGCGCCGGAAGCCCTCGAGCCCGGCAGCCGGCCTGCCGAAGGTGACGCGAATCCCCTCGGGCGGCTCGTAACGCTCCAGCCGCGTCGTGTCCACGGCCTCGTAGGAGCCCGACCACACGTCGTAGCTGGCCGCGCCCGACGGGACGATCAGCGGCTCGCCGGGCGCGACCGCGGCCGCCGCCTCGCGCGCGGCGCGCTCGAGCCCTCGGACCTCGCTGGTGCTAGTCGAGACGCGGATGGCCACGTGCCGGCGCCGGACGTCGTAGCCCAGCCGGCCGTGCAGCGTCTCCTCGTCGACCGGCTCCCCGGCGAGGATCGCCCGCACCGCCTCCCCGCGCAGCTGGGTGGCGCCGCGCATCATGCGCTCGCGCTCGGACCCGTACTCGTCGACGAGCACGTCGCTGACGCGGTCGACGTAGGCGAAGATCAACGCCGAGCTGACGTCCTGTGCCGCGATGAGCTCCTCGGGATCGTCGATCCGCTCCTGCAGCGCCCGCATCCAGCGGTCCCACAGCCAGGCATGCCCGAGCCGGTAGCCGCGCAGCTCAGAGGGCAGCGGGATGCCACGGCGCACGTTGCCGCGCATGAAGCTCGTCGCCTCCGGCGGCAGGGTCACCTCGTCGACGCCGGCTCCGCGCTTGAACAGCCAGAGCACCTGGCGGATGTTCGCCTCCGCACTGGCGGCGAGCTCCGCCACGATCTCCTCGTCATCGAGTGCCGCCAGCTCGGGGACGGCCCGGTAGAGGTGCTCGGCCATCTCGCGCGCGAGCTCAGGGGCGCTCGGCAGCAGCTCCGCCGCCAGCTCCTGGCAGACCGACCCTCGCGCGGTGACCGACATCAACTTCCGATCCTACGCCGGTTTGTCAACTCCCGACAATCGAGCGGCCAGATCTTGGTCGGCCACCCGTGGGATGCGCGGACGGCGGCCCGTACGGTCACCGTCATGCTGACGACCACACCCCTCGACCAGTTGGCATCGCGCGCGGGCACCGTGCTCGGTGCCAGCGACTACGTCACGATCACCCAGGACACCGTCGACGCCTTCGCCGATGTCACCGGCGACCGGCAATGGATCCACACCGATCCCGCGCGCGCCGCCACCTCCCCGTTCCGTGGCACGATCGCCCACGGCTATCTCACGCTCGCGCTCGCCCCCGCGCTCCTCAACCAACTGCTGCCGCTCGAGGAGTTCGCGGTGGGAGTCAACTACGGCCTCGAGCGGCTCCGCTTCCCCGCGCCGCTTCCCGTCGGGGCGCCGGTGCGGCTGCGCGTGAGGCTCGACGCCGTCGAGCGGATCGCCGGCGGCGCCACGCTTCACCTGACACTCAGGTTCGAGAGCCCGGACCTGGAAAAGCCCGTCTGTGTCGCCAACGTCCTCTACCGCGTCTACGAGCAGTGACCGCGGTGGCGAGGACGGGCCCCCGCGCGGCGGCGACGGCGTCGCTCGACGTCTTCCTGACCGATCCCGCGGTCAACGGCACCCGGCGCTTCATCGCTCCACGGGCGATCGCGGGGGTGGCCGGCGGCGTAGCCCGGCGCCCGCACAGGGCCATCGGCCGCGCGGCCGGGCTGGGCACCGACCTCGCGCGCGTCGCCGTGGGCCGATCCGAGCGCGCTCCCGCCAAGGCTGACCGCCGCTTCGGCGACGCGGCGTGGCAGCACAACTGGATGCTGCGGCGAGTGCTCCAGGGGTACCTGTCGGCCGCCGAGGCGGTCGACGGCGTGATCTCCGACGCCGAGCTCGACTGGAAGACCGAGCGCCAGGCGCGCTTCGCCGCAGGCAACGTGCTCGACGCGCTGGCGCCGACGAACTTCCCGTGGTCGAACCCCACGGTGCTCAAGGCGATCGTCGACGAGGGGGGCGGCAACCTCGTCCGCGGCGCGAAGCGCTTCGCCGCCGACTTCGCATCGCCGCCGCGGCTGCCGCAGAACGTCGACACCTCGCAGTTCGAGGTCGGCGGCAACCTCGCGCTCACGCCCGGTTCGGTCGTCCTCCACACCGACGTGTTCGAGCTGATCCAGTACAAGCCGGCGACCGAGCAGGTGCACGAGGTGCCGCTGCTCTTCGTCCCCCCGACGATCAACAAGTACTACATCCTCGACCTCGCGCCGGGTCGCAGCGTCGTCGAGTACCTCGTCGCCCAGGGGATGCAGGTCTTCCTCGTCTCCTGGCGCAACCCCGAGGAGGCGCACGCCCACTTCGACCTCGATACCTACGCGAGCGCTGTGCTCGAGGCGCGTGACGCCGTCGCCGCCATCACGAAGGCGCCGGCGGTCAACCTCAACGCGGCCTGCTCGGGCGGGATCATCACGTCGGGCGCCCTGGGCCACCTGGCGGCCGAGGGCTCGCTCGGGGACATCGCGAGCCTGACGCTGTTCGTGAGCGCGCTGGACAGCACGCGTGCGGGCACGGCGGCGGCGTTCACGAGCCGTGACGTGGCCGCCGCCGCGGTCGCGGAGTCCGCGCGGCGCGGCTACGTCGACGGCCAGGCCCTCGCCGGCGTGTTCGCCTGGCTGCGCCCGAACGACCTGGTCTGGAACTACGTGGTCAACAACTACCTGCTGGGCAAGACGCCGCCCGCGTTCGACGTGCTGTATTGGAACCAGGACACCGTGCGGCTCGCGGCCGGCCTGCACCGCGACTTCGTGCGGCTCGCGCTCGACAACTCGCTTGCGCGGCCGGGCGGCCTGACCGTCCTCGGCTCGCCGGTGGACCTCGGGGCCGTCGACGTCGACAGCTACGTCGTCGCCGGCCTCAACGACCACATCGTGCCGTGGGAGAACGCCTACCGGGCCACGCAGCTGCTCGGCGGCCGCAGCCGCTTCGTGCTCTCGACGAGCGGGCACATCCAGGCGATGGTCAACCCGCCGGCGCCGGACTCGCGCTCCAGCTACCGCGTCGCCGAACAGCACCCCGAGGACCCCAACGGATTCCTGGAGACCGCCGCGAAGGTCCCGGGGAGCTGGTGGCCCGACTACGCCGAGTGGCTGGCCGCGCGATCGGGTGAGCTCAAGCCCGCGCCGAAGCGGCTCGGGGGGCGCGGCCACCGCGCGAATGGCAAGGCGCCGGGCACCTACGTCTTCGCGCGCTGACCTGTCCAGTCCATGCCAAAGGGAGTTGATCCAGCCGTGACCGCCACAGCCTCGCACGACCTGCTCTGGCCGCCCTTCGCCGGTCCCGACGACCTGGCCGACATCGAGCAGGTCACACTCGCCGAGCGCGGGCTTCCGACCAGCACCTACGAGCTCGTGACGCGGGCCGCGGAGCTGTGGCCCGACCACACGGCGGCGTCGGTGCTCCCGGACGCGGAGCGCTGGCAGGCGCCGGCGCGCCGCACCTTCGCGGCGCTGGCCGCTGACGTCCACCGGGCGGCGAACGTGCTCGCGGACCTCGGGGTCGAGCGCGGCGACGCGGTCGCGGTCGTCTCGGTCAACTGCGCCGAGCTGGTGCCGCTGCTGCTGGCGGCAGAGGCGGTCGGGATCTTCGCTCCGATCAACCCGGCGCTCGCGGCCGAGCACGCCACCGAGCTCGTCCGCCTCGCGGGCGCGCGCGTAATCGTGGCCTCCGGGCCGGAGCTGGACCCGGTCGTCTGGGAGCACGCCCGCGCCGTCGCGCGGGCGACCGGGGCGGATGCGCTCCTCGCCCTGCGCCCGACCGCGCCGAAGGGAGCGGCGCCGGCGCTGGCGCCCCTCGGCTCGACGCAGGTCGCCTACCTCGCGGAGCGGATGGCCGGCGCCGACGCCTCGGCGCTTCCCGGCCCGCCGCCGGCGTCGGCCGACGTCGCGAGCTACCTGCACACCGGCGGAACGACCGGCACCCCGAAGCTCGCGGCTCGCACCCACGCCAACGAGGTCGCCAACGCCTGGATGATCACCTCGTTCGATCTCCTCCGGCCCGGCAGCACCGTGTTCGCCGCCCTGCCGCTGTTCCACACGAACGGGCTGCTGGTGACCGTCCTCGGACCGCTGCTCAAGGGCCTGCACGTGGTCTGGGCCGGGCCGCTCGGCTACCGCGACCGTGCCCTCTACGGCAACTTCTGGAGGATCGTCGAGCGCTACCGGATCGCGGCGATGTCCGGAGTTCCCACGGTCTACGCCGCGCTCGCGCAGGTCCCGGTGGACGCCGACATCTCGAGCCTCGAGCTGCCGATGGTGGGAGCCGCCCCGCTGCCTGCGGCGGTGCGCAACGCGTTCGAGGCCCACACCGGCGTCCCGCTGTGCGAGGGCTACGGCCTGACCGAGGGCACGTGCGCGAGCGCGGTCAACCGCCCGGACGCGCGGCGCGAGGGAACCGTCGGCCAGCGGCTGCCGTACCAGGAGGCGCGTGCCGTGGCGGTCGACGAGGCGACCGGCGAGTGGACGTTCCTGCCCGCCGGCGAGGTGGGGACCATCGTCCTGCGCGGGCCCAACCTCTTCGCCGGCTATCTGGTCCGCGGGGAGTCAGGGACCGAACTGCGCGCGGACGGCAAGATCCGCGACGGCTGGCTCGACACCGGCGATCTCGGAGCGGTCGACGACGACGGCTTCATCGCCCTGGCCGGCCGTGCCAAGGACCTCATCATCCGCGGGGGGCACAACATCGATCCGGCCACGATCGAGGACGCGCTGCTCGAGCATCCGGCGGTCGAGGCCGCCGCCGCGGTCGGGCGACCCGACGTCCACGCGGGCGAGGTGCCGGTGGCGTTCGTCGTGCTCGCCGAGGGAGCGGGCGTCCCCGTTGCCGAGCTCGCGGCATGGGCGGCCGACCGCGTCCCAGAGCCGGCCGCGGCGCCCAGGCACGTCGAGATCGTCGACGAGATCCCGCACACCGCGGTCGGCAAGCCGTTCAAGCCGGAGCTGCGCCGCCGCGCGGCCGAGCAGGCCGCCAAGGACGCGCTCGCGGGTACGGCGGTGCACGACCGGCTCCAGGCGCGGCTCGTCGACGGGACGGTCGAGGTCCTCGTCCCGCGGTCCGCGGGCGATGACGCCGTGCGCGCCACGCTCTCCGCGTACGCGTGGGCCTGGCGGTTCATCTGAGCGCATGAGGGTGGGCGGTGCGCACCACCGCCCGCCCGGCTCAGGCGAACGCGCTGATCCCGGTGATGTCGCGCCCCACGATCAGCGCCTGCATCGTCTCGGTGCCCTCGAACGTGTGGATCACCTCGATGTCGCCCATGTGGCGGATGACGTGGTTCTCGAGCAGGACCCCGTTGCCGCCGAGCATGTCGCGCGCCTCGGCGATCACCTGGCGCGCCTTGCGCGTGTTGTTGAACTTCGCCAGCCCCGCGATCGTGTCGGTGAGCCGGCCTTCCTCCTCCAGGCGCGCGAGTTGCATGCAGTAGAGCTGCATGCTTGTGACCTCGGCGAGCATCCGCACGAGCCGCTCCTGCACGATCTGGAAGCTGCACAGCGGCCGACCGAACTGCGCGCGCTGCTTGCTGTAGGTCAGGGCGGCGTCGTAGGCGGCGACGGCGTGCCCCAAGGCGCTCCAGGCGCAGGTGCCGCGCGTCGTGACGAGCACTCGACCGGTGTCCTTGAACGACTCGGCGCCCGGCAGCCGCGACGCCTCGGTCACGCGCACGCCGTCGAGCCGGATCTCGGCCTGCCAGATCGCGCGGGCCGCCGCCTTGCCGGTGATCGTGACGGCCGCGAAGCCCGGCATGTCCTTCTCGACGAGGAAGCCCTTGACCTGACCATCCTCCTCAGAGCGCGCCCACACGACGATGACGTCGGCGATCGAGCCGTTGCCGATCCAGCGCTTGGCGCCGTCGAGCACCCAGTCGCCGCCATCACGGCGCGCGGTCGTCTCGAGTGCGACGGAGTCCGATCCGTGGGCGGGCTCGGTGAGCGCGAAGGCTCCGATCGCCTCGAGCCGCGCCATCGCCGGCAGCCAGCGCGTCTTCTGCTCCTCGGAGCCGAGCAGCGCGATCGTCTTCATCGCGAGCCCCGACTGCACGCCGAGGAACGTGCCGAGGCTGCCGTCGCCACGGTGCAGCTCCATGTTGACGAGGCCGCGGGCGAGCGGGCTCATCCCCGGGCAGCCGTAGCCCTCGATGTCCTCGCCATAGAGGCCGAGCTCGGCGAGCCGGCGCATCAGCGGCCATGGCAGCTCCGCGGCCTCCCAGTACTCGTTGATGGCGGGCAGAACCTCGCTGTCGACGAAGCGCCGCGTCGAGGAGAAGTGCTCCCACTCCTCGTCGCTGAACTGGTCGCGGAGCTGGAAGTAGTCGGTGGCCAGCGCATCACCAAGATGCGCGTACGGCAGGGCGGTCGAGGTCATGACCAGACTCTCGCGCCTCGACGCCGCGACGTCACTCCCCTCGGAGGCCGAACTGCGCCGGGCGCGATTGTGGGGCGGTCACAAGTCCGCGTCGAGGAAGGAGAGGATCGGAGCGATCGCGTTCTGCGGCTCGTCGAGCAGGAAGAGGTGCCCGGCGCCCTCCAGCATGCATATGCGCGCGTTCGGCAGTCGTGCAGCGAGCATGCGTGCATTGCCCACCGGCACGCTGGGATCGTCGTCGCCGGCCACGATCAGCGTCGGCGCGGTGATGCGGTGCAGCCACGGCAGGCTCGTCCAGCCGGCGGCCGCATAGAGCTGGTACGCGTAGCCGACCACGTCGGGGGGTCGCGCCAGGCGCTCGCCCGCGTGCTCGGCGAGCGCGGCCGGATCGCGCGCGGTCCTCCCGCCGGCGATGTGCGGAAGGCTGAGCTCGAGCAGCCGGCGGTGGTAGTAGCGGGCGGGCGTGGCCAGCATGAGAGCGGCCAGCGGGCGCGGTGGAACGCCCCCTATGCCGGGTCCGGTCGCGCACAGGACGAGCCGCCGCACGCGGTCCGGCGCGCGGCGGGCGAGCTCCTGCGTGAGGCCGCCGCCGAAGGAGTAGCCCAGCACGTCGGCGCGCTCGAGCGCGAGCTCGTCCATCAGCGCGCGGACGATCTCAGCGAGCGCGCTCATCCGCAGGGGTCCCCGCGGCCGCTGCGAGAGCCCGGTGCCGGGGGCGTCGAAGGCGATCAGCTCGCGGTCGGAGACGCGGCGGGCGAACGGCGCCCACATGTCGAGGTTCGCCCCGATCCCCGTGATGAGCAGGAGCGGACGGCCGGCGCCTTGGCGGGCGACGCGCAGGCGCAGTCCCCCGGCCCGGACGAAGAAGGGCTCGTTCATCGGTCGACCAGCCGGACGGCGATGAGCAGGTCGATCACATCCGCCAGGCGCCTGAGGTCACAGCCGGTCTTCTCGGCGATCCGGCCGAGCCGGTAATGCGCGGTATTGACGTGGATGAGCAGGCGCTCGGCGGCGACCTTGGCGTTCATGTCCGCCTCGGCGTAGGCGAGCAGCGTCTTGATGAGATGCCCGCCGTGCGTGCGATCCTCGCTGACGAAGCGGGCGATCCGGGCTGGAACGAGCCGCCGCGCGGTCTCGTCGTGGCGCACGGTGAGGTAGTCGAAGGCGCTCAGCTCCGGCAGTGAGAGCACGCCGCCCTCGCCGGCCGCGCGGCGCGCGGCCCGCGACGCCTCCCCGTACGCCGCGGCGACCGTCTCCAGACCGCAGTGGATGGTGCTCACCCCGACCGCGAGGACGAGGCCCTCCGACGCTAGGCGCTCGCAGGCTCCCGCGAGACGGGACCGCAGCTCCGGGCGCTCATCGTGCGCGCACGGGCGGACGAGCACGATCTCCCGCCGGCGCGTCACGGCCAGCGGCTCGCCCGCCCCGCGGATGGCCGCTGCCAGCGCCGTGGCGGCGCGGGACAGCGCGCCGTCGTCGTCGGGCGCGCTGGTGGTCACGGCGGCGACGAGCAGGAACCTCGCGTACCCCTCGAGTCCGGCCGCGCGCGCGGCTTCCGCGCCTGCGGCCGTCTGCGGCTCCCCGGCTTCGAGGAGATCCTCGAGCAGATCGCGGCGCACGCGCTCCCCGTCCGCCACGAGCCGCTGCTGCGCATGGAGAAACGCGGCGGCGGCCCGCGTCGTGGCGAGATCGACGTAGGCGAGGACCGTCCGGGTGGCGGCGAGCGCCTGGTCGGCCGCCGCAGCGCTGTCCGCCGAGGCCTGCAGGACGGCGTCCCACACGGCGGTGCGATAGGTCCGCAAGGCCTCCAGCAGGTCGGTGAGCGAGATCCCCTGCCGCGCGCGCATCGCGGCATGCCGTTCGAGGAAGTCGAGCTCCTGCGGCTGGATCGCGTTACCGCGCCGCAGCACGTCGCACAGGAGGTCGTGGTGCTGCGCGGTGTGCCGGCGGGCGTCCTCGACGAGCGCCGGCTCCGCGTCAGGAATGCGCCCCCGGAAGGCCTCGACCGCCGCGGCCAGCAGCTCGTCGCGGCGCGACGTCAGGACGTCGGCGATGAGATCCGTCGCTACGGCGGTCGCCATGCCGGCGATTGTAATCGACTCACAAGATCGCGCGTCGCTCTTGGGGCCTGCGCCCCTTCATGTGCCCGAAACTCGCCCATACGTTGTGGGTCATGCCCAACCTTGCCCATCTCCTCAGCCGGAGCGCCGCCGCGCACCCAGAGCGTGTGGCGATCAAGCTCGACGACCGCGTTCTGTCCTACTCCGCGCTCGAGGCGGCCGCCGCGCGCGTCGCCGGCCTGCTGCGGGCCAAGGGCGTGCAGCCCGGCGACCGCGTGGGGATCATGCTGCCGAACGTCCCGTACTTCGCGGCCTGCTACTACGGCGCGCTGCGGGTGGGCGCGGCGGTCGTCCCGATGAACGTCCTGCTCAAGGAGCGGGAGGTCGGCTACCACCTGCGCGACTCCGGCGCCGCGCTGCTGCTCGCGTGGCACGAGTTCGCCGACGCCGCCCACCTCGGTGCGGAGCACGCCGGGACCGAGTGCGTGCTCGTGGAGCCTGGCGACTTCGAGATGCTGCTGGGGCGGTGCGACGCCGTGCGCGACACGGTCGAGCGCGCCGCCGCCGACACGGCGGTGATCCTCTACACCTCCGGGACCACCGGCACGCCGAAGGGCGCCGAGCTCACCCACGAGAACCTGCTGCGCAACGTCGAGGTCGTCGTCGGCCTCTTCGGGATCGACGAGCGCGCCGTCATGCTCGGTGCGCTGCCGTTGTTCCACTCCTTCGGCCAGACGTGCGCGCTCAACGCGACGATCGCCGTCGGCGGGCTGCTCACACTGCTCCCGCGCTTCGAGCCGGGCAAGGCGCTGGAGATCATCCAGCGCGACCGCGTGACGGTGTTCGAGGGCGTGCCCACGATGTACGCGGCGATGCTGAACGATCGCCGAGCGGACGAGGCGGACGTTTCCGCGCTTGAGCTGTGCGTGTCCGGCGGCGCGGCGATGCCGGTGGAGCTCATGCGCGCCTACGAGAAGCAGTTCGGCTGCCAGATCCTCGAGGGCTACGGGCTGTCGGAGACCTCACCGGTCGCCTCGTTCAACCGCCGCGATCGCGAGCGCAAGCCCGGCTCGATCGGGCTGCCCGTCGACGGCGTCGAGATCCGGATCATCGACGACGAGGGCCGGCCGCTGCGGCAGGGCGAGGTCGGCGAGCTGGCGATCCGCGGCCACAATGTCATGAAGGGCTACTGGGAGCGCGAGGAGGCGACCGCGGCGGCCATCGACGACGAAGGCTGGTTCCGCACCGGCGACGTCGGCCGCATAGACGAGGACGGCTACCTCTACATCGTCGACCGCAAGAAGGATCTCGTGATCCGCGGCGGCTTCAACGTCTACCCGCGCGAGATCGAAGAGGTCATCTACGAGCACCCGGCCGTCCGCGAGGCGGCCGTGATCGGCATCCCGCACGAGACGCTCGGCGAGGAGGTCGGCGCGGCGATCGCGCTCAGGCCGGGCGTTGACGTCACGCCCGCCGAGCTGCGCGATTTCGTCAAGCCGCGGGTCGCCGCCTACAAGTACCCGCGCCACGTGTGGCTCGTCGACGAACTCCCGAAGGGGCCGACCGGCAAGATCCTCAAGCGCGAGATCAAGGCGCCGGAGTCGGTCGGTGCCTGACGTGCGCCGTCACGAACGGCGTCGCTCAGCGGCGAGCTTCGGGCACCGCACGAGCGAAAAGGATGACCAGGTCGCGCTGGGTCGGCGGCTCGAGCTCACGCGGGCTCGGCAGCGAGTCGGCGAAGTCGTCGCGCGTCACGGGCTCGAGGGCGATGAATGTCTCGGTGACGGTCGGGGTCGTCATGTCAATCGCAACGTACGCCCGGGCAATCCGCGGTCAGAAGTGCCCGGCGGCCGAAACTGCGGCCGGCGGTTGTGCTGCGGCGACAAGAGCCGGATCAATCACGCAATTCGCCTGACGACGGCTCACCCCTAGCGCCCTCATGCTGGCGATCCGCCCACTCTCCGCCGACGCGAGGAGCCCTCCCATGTCCGGCGCCCAGGTCGACGCGATACGAGCCAGGTACGCACGCGACCGCCGTCTCCACCACCCGGCCCAGGTCGCAGTCTCCGAGCGGGCAGGCATGGCCGCGAGCAGCCGCTTGCGCGAGGAGCTCGGCTACCGCACTTGAACGACGACGCGCCCGCGTGGCGGGGGCCGCGCGGGCGTCGATCGAGGAGGGATCGTCGTCGAGCGCTCGACCGCCCGTGGGCCTGCCGGCCCGCGGTTAGGTCACCAGGTCGAGTCGAAGGTGCCCGGGCGCGGCACCGGGGGGATCTCACGCACCGTGGGGAGCGTGTAGACGCGAGCGGTGGCGACGGGCACGCGGGGTGTGATGGTGACGGTCACGGCGAAGTCTTCAGGCGGCGCGACGGCCGCTGCAGCCCAAGCGCACGCTGTGCGCGGCGTGGATGTTGTGGATGTCGGTCCGGCTCATGGCTCAGATACTGCCGCCGGCTGCCGGTCGTTTCGATCGGGCTGGCTAGCGTCCTGGTGTCTGGCTGCCACCTGCCTGCGTTACGGGCAGCCGGACAGTGCGACGCACCAGGTCAGCATGGACTTGGGGTAGGCCTCAGCGTGCCGTCCTCGCGTCCCTCGCCAGCGGCGAGCGGCCCGATCGCGTCGCTCATGCCGCAGCGCGCGACCATGCCGCGCCAATCCGGGTCAGATTCCGGATGTCGGACAGAACCCCGGTCGGGACCTCGCCGTAGATGACCTTCTCCCCCCGCATGACCGCCGAGCAAAGACCTTGATAGCGCACCGAGCGTTTGCCGGCCGTCGATGGAGTCCTCCAGCGACCTGATCGGCTCGACGTTGCCGTCCCGCAACTGGTCGGCACCAGCAGCGGACGGCCACAATCGCGTGTCTCGACGGAAATCAGGCCAAAGGTGGTCAGCGTCCGCGAGTCGCGACCGAGCCTCGATTCGTGAGCGCCGGCACATCGCGACGGGCCGGTTCGGCGGCCGCTTCGGGCGGTGTAGAGCTCCCGGTCGGCGGCGCTACGTCGTGATCTACCGCTGTTCGGCGGGCAGGAGTAGCATCGCCTTCACGCGTTCGCCACTCCTCGCTCGGATACCCTTGATCGCCATCTTGGTCGCGGGGATGGTCGCGTGCGGCGGCGACGGCAGCGGGACGCAACACCGCGCTTCCGACACGACGTGCGATGGGAGGATCGACGGCCCGACCTACATCACCGTCTGGTTCCACGTCGCCTCTGATCCGGACGATCCCTCGGCCGCCGAGCGCGCAACGGTGGAGAAGCAGGTGGCGGCGTTCAATCGCTCGCAAGGGGAGGTGCGCGCGCGGCTCATCACCCTGCCGCGGGGCGACTACAACCGGCAGGTCCGCTCCGCGGCGGCGAGCGGCGATCTCCCCGACGTGCTCGACCTCGACGGCCCGTTCCTCTACAACTACGCCTGGTCGGGCAAGCTGAAGCCGCTCGACTCCTGCGTCCCCCGGCGGCTGCTGGACGACCTGTTGCCGTCGATCCGCCAGCAGGGGACCTACGCCGGCCGGCTCTGGGGTCTGGGGACGTTCGACTCCGGCCTCGGGCTCTACGTCCGCCCGTCGATCCTGCGCGAGATCGGAGCCCGCATCCC
>DATDKF010000308.1:0-4483 GCA_036520135.1 Solirubrobacteraceae bacterium | reverse complement strand
CCCGAACGGCGCCGGTAAGACCACCACTATGCGGATCGTGCTCGGGGTGCTGGAGCCGGACCGGGGCGAGGTCCGCTGGCGCGGCCGGCCGGTCGACGCCAAGACCCGCCGCCGCTTCGGCTACATGCCCGAGGACCACGGACAAACGTTTTCTCCAGAGTTCGCTTGCCCATCGCATCGAGCCAGCTGATCGCGGTGACGGACAGTGGCGCGACGTTCCCGCACCTGCCGAGTGGCTGCCGCCACGGGCTGGATGCGTCAGTACTGTCCATGGTTGTCGTGGAGCCTGCCGCCTCGAGTGGACGGGCAACGAGCGTGCCGGCGAGGATGGGCGTGCGGCCGAGCGCGGCCCCGCCAGGAGGTCACCCTCATCGCCTCCAAGAAGCACCAACGCAGAGGTGGCGAGGGCGTCGGGCCTGGATTACCTCCTTCCGACCAGGAGAGGCCCATCGATCAGGTTCCGCCAGAACGAGTTACGAAGCGACGAGGGCCTCGAGATCGTCGGGTGTGAGGGCCCGACCCCCGCTCCAGATCTATCAGTCCACCGCCGAGGCAAGCCGCAATGGCCTGGAGCGCGAGCAGGACGGCCCGGTAGCGGGCTCGCCACTGCAGATGGTCTCTGACGATGATCATGATGCCGATGTCATCTTGGAGGCCGGTCGTGGTATCGCAGCGGAGGACGCCATGGAATCTGGCTGTTCTCGTCCTGCCGCTCGATGTCCTCGGCGGTGAGGGTTCGGCCCTCCTCTTCGTCCCAGAGGCCGCCGCCAAGCTGCTCGGCGACCCCGTGCATCGCGAGCATGAACTCCCGGTAGTCGGCCGCGAGAGTTGCGCGGGAGCCCGAGCAGAGGGTGATGGTGATGTGGGGCGGCAGGATGCCGTTGGTGGGCTCTCGTGGCAGCTCCACGATCGCCGACAGCCCGTGTCGGTGCCAGGTGAGCTTGGTTCGCCGGCTGTCGGTGTACTCCTCATCCCATGAGGTCGCTGCCAGCATCGCCGCCCGTAGCGCTGCCGGATCGAAGGGGTCGGAGTCAATCTCGCCAGCTCGCGTGAGGAACACGATGGAGGTCATACCCGGAAGGTTTAGGGGACCCGTAGGTCTGGCGTGGCTACTCCTCCGCCACGGATGCGCCTGAGCGCGAACCGTGCCGCAGGCGGGACTGCCTCGATGGCAGCGGCGGCGCCATGGCTGGCAGTGGCTTGGCAGCGCCGGCACCCATCCTGGTCGCGATGTTTGCGCTCTCGGACGGACTGAGCGAAGTACGTCGCCACGAACACGGACAAGGAACCCGGGGGATCGACATGGACTACGGACACGAGCTGCTCTTCGGGACGTTCATCACGCCGGCTGCGCAGCGACCTCATCGCGCCGTCGAGCTGGCGGTGGTCGCGGACCGGGCCGGCCTCGACCTGGTGACGTTCCAGGACCACCCGTACCAGCCGGGCTTCCTCGACACCTGGACCCTCCTCACGTATGTGGCGGCGCGCACCTCGCGGGTTCGGCTCAGCCACAACGTGTTGAACCTCCCGCTGCGGCCGCCGGTCATGCTGGCCCGTGCCGCCGCCTCGGTCGACCTGCTCTCCGGCGGTCGCCTCGAGCTGGGGATCGGTGCCGGGCGGCTATGGGACGCGATCGAGGCGATGGGCGGGCCGCGCCGCACCCCCGGCGAGGCCGTCGAGGCGCTCGAGGAGGCGATCACGATCATCCGTGAAGTCTGGGCCGCGGACAAGCCGGCCGGTGTCTTCTTCGACGGGAAGCACTACCGCGCCCGGGGAGCGCCGCGCGGACCGGCTCCGGCGCACGACGTCGGGATCTGGGTCGGGGCCGGGATGCCGCGCATGCTTCGCGTCGTCGGGCGGAGGGCGGATGGCTGGTCCGTGCCGATCCGCCTGTTCCTGCCGGGGGGGCCGCCGACGCTGGCCGAGCCCAACCGCGTGATCGACGACGCTGCCGCGGCGGCCGGCCGTGACCCGTCGGCCGTGCGCCGGATTCTCACGTTCCCGGGGCGGTTCTCGCGATTGCGGGGTGGCCTGCTCGACGGGCCGCCGGCCCAGTGGGCGGAGGAGCTGGCCGACGTGGCGCTGCGCTACGGCGTGGGCGCCTTCGTCCTCGGTTCCGACGAGGCGGCGACGATCGAACGCTTTGCCGCCGAGGTCGTTCCGGCCACGCGTGAGCTGGTCGCTGCCGAGCGGCACGCGGCCGCGACCGGCTGAGGGGGAGGGCGCGACGTGCACGGATCATCGACGCTGGACTACGACGCCGTCCCGGCGGCCCTCGCCGACGCCGCCGTGAAGCCGGGCGATCCCGCGTACGGTCGGCTGACGTCGACGTACTTCCGCGGCGGAGCGCCCGGCATCGTGCTGCTCCCGCGCACGGTCGCGCAGGTCCTCGACGCCGTCGACTTCGCCGGGCGTCAGCTGCATTTGCCCCTCGGCATCCGCAGCGGCGGGCACGGCCTCAGCGGTCGCTCGACGAACGACGGCGGCATCGTCATCGACCTCCGGCATCTGAACGGCATCGACGTGCTCGACCCCGCCGCGCGGCTCGTCCGCATCGGCCCCGGCGCCCGCTGGAGGGACGTCGCCGCCGCACTTCAGCCGCACGGCTGGGCGCTGTCGTCCGGCGACAGCGGCGCGGTGGGTGTGGGCGGCTTGGCGACCGCCGGCGGGATCGGGTTGCTCGCCCGCGCGCATGGCCTGACCATCGACCACCTCGTCGCGGCGCACGTCGTCCTCGCCGACGGGTCGGTGGTGGTGGCCGACGAGCACGAGAACCGGGAGCTGTTCTGGGCGGTGCGCGGCGCAGGGGCGAACTTCGGCGTCGTCGTCTCCTTCGACTTCGTGGTCGACGAGGTCGACCAGGTCGGCTTGGCCCTGCTGACCCACTTGGTGCCGGATCCTGCGAGCTTCCTGGTCGCGTTCGGCGAGGTCGCCTCCAGCGCGCCCCGCGACACCACCACCATGCTCCTTGCGGGGCCTGGCGACTCGGGTCCTCTCGCCCTGACGATCGCCGTCGTGGTGGATTCCGCGGACCGCGACACGATCGATGCCCGCCTCCAGCCCTTCGTCGAGCTCGCGCCGCTCGTGCAGCACCAGGTCGTCGCCACGCCCTACGCCGGGGTGATGAACCTCCACGCCACCGACGAGCAGCACGGCCGGGGCGAGCCGGTCGGCCGCTCGGGCCTGCTCAATGCGATCACGCCCGCGTTCGGCGCAGAGATCGCGGCACTGCTGCGCTCAGGATCCGTCCATCTGGTCCAGCTGCGGAGCCTCGGCGGGGCGACGGCCGACGTGCCCCCGGATGCGACCGCCTTCGCCCACCGCGAAGCACAGTTCCAGGTCAACGCGCTCGGCGCCGACGCGCGTGACGTGGACCGCCACTGGACGCGGATCCGCCCGCACCTCGACGGCATCTACCTGCCCTTCGAGACCGACCAGCACCCCGCGCGCCTCGGCGAGGTCTTCCCGCCCGCGACGATCGAACGCCTCCGGGCGCTGAAGCGCGAGCTCGACCCGCACAACCTGTTTCGCGACAACTTCAACGTCGATCCCAGCGGAACGACGACCGACGCCGCCCTACCGCGGCGGCGCCTGGCTGACCAAATGTGACCCGCCGCGGCAGAGAAGGCGCGACGGCCGGCAGCCGTCTGGCAGCGGACCTGCCCATCGTTCGGGGGACGGCAACGAACGAGAAGACATGTCCGACCTCAATGGGAAGGTGGCGCTGGTCAGCGGCGCTGCCCGCGGCATCGGCGCTGCGATCGCGCAGACGATGGTCGACCACGGCGCGAAGGTCGTGATCGGCGACGTTCTGGACGGGAAAGGCCAGCGCTGGCCGAGAATATCGGTCCGTCGGCGGCGTACGCCCGCCTCGACGTCACGAGCCCCGACGAGTGGACGGCAGCCGTCGCAACGGCGGTCGACAGGTACGGCAAGCTCGACGTGCTCGTGAACGACGCGGGCATCGCCGGCGCCGCGCCGATCGACCAGTACTCGCTGGCGGACTGGGAGAAGATCGTCGCGGTCAACCTCACGGAGACAATGTCCCGACGTGGATCTCGACGCCCAACCCGGACAGGTCCGCGGCGGTACGCCGCTGAAGCGACGGCGGAAACGAGGGCAGGATCGCCGGCGCGGCGTCGAGGAGGACGACCCGCGCCTCGGCCGGGTCGATGCGGCGGAAGTTTCCGCGCACCAGGTTCGTGATCGCGCGCTTCATCGGCTAGCGCCCGCGTCAGCCGAGCAGCGCTTGGCCCGCGCGCGAGCGACTTCTGCTTTCGCGTCGTGGATCCGGCAGCGCGGCTGACGCGTCCGCTTCAGACCGCGTCGCTGTCGCCTTGGACGTCCCTTGCAGGTGTCTGGATTGGGCCCAGCGTGATGCTCGCTTACACACACGCGAAGCGGAACTGACGGATGCGTTCGGGACTCCTGGGCGATCAGCGCGGGTGGCCTGGCCACGCATGGAGTCATGAGCTAGGCTCGT
>DATDKF010000307.1:0-3700 GCA_036520135.1 Solirubrobacteraceae bacterium | reverse complement strand
ACGATCCGGCCGTCGCGGTGAACCTCGACGAACGCCGCCTCGCCGATCCAGCCGGCGCCGGGATCGCGGTCGCGCGCCTCTGCGAATGCCCGCTCCGCGGCGTCGATACCGGAGAACCTGGCGACCCCGACGTCCAGCGTGTCGCTCGCGGGGGGATCGTCTGCTCGCTTGCCGACGGACATGACGCTAGTAACGCTCATCGGTAGGTGACCGGGCATCACGCGCGCGGCCCTGAACGTGCTGCTCGATCACGCGATCTACCTCGTCGGCGAGCCTCAGGTCGGCGATCGTCACCCCGGCGTGATTCGAGTCGACGAGCGCCACCACGAGGCGCCCATCGTCGTGGATCGCGAGCTCCGGGTGACGGCCGTAGTACGTGACCTCGTCGGCGAGCCTGGCGCCCAAGCTGCGCGCGGAAGCGAAATCCCGGCAGCGCACCTCGCACGCGAGCCCGTCCGCGCGCTGGCGCCAGCCCGGTCGGCTGTCGAGCGCACGGCGCACCTCAGCCGGCGTCAGGATGCCGCCTGAATACTGGTTCGGAATGGGCCATTGAGTCATGCCTCGTCCTTTCACGGCCGCGGAACGGTGCGGACGCCCGGCACGTGCTGGGCGTCCGCAGCGGTCTGCGTGCAGGCCCTAGAGCTCCTTGTTCACGCGCCGGGCCTCGAACGCCCGGACGATGTCCATCGTCCCCTGCATCAGCGCCCAGATCCCGGCGAAGATGAGCAGCGTGACGGCCTTCGCGGCGAACAGCTGACCCGCCGCCCAGAACGCCATGCCGGTCATCAGGATGCCGGAGATCAGGCCGAGCCACCACATCGGGTTGAGCGGTCGCTCCAGGAACGCCTGGACCATCCACCACACACCGACGATCAGGAAGAGGAAGCCCAGCGTGTCCGCCAGTCCGGCGAACGTGGCTGCCGGATTGACGAAGCAGATCACTGCAGAGATCAGGAACAGGACGCTGAACAGCGCGGGCACCCATCGATGCTCCATGGGCACGGTTGTGAGGGCGACGTTCTGGATGCCGGCGAGCAGGAACATGAAGCCGACCAGGACGCCCACGGTCGTGATCGAGGCGCTGTCGAACTGGAGGATGACCAGCGAGATAACGAGCCAGGAGATCCCGGCGAGGAGCCCGACCCACCAGTAGCCGGTGATCTCGCGCGCCGTCTCCCGGAGGCTCGTGGCCTTCGGCGGCGTTTCAAGGGTGGTGCGTTCGGCGTGTTCACTCATGACTGCCTCCTGAGGCAATGTCGTCGACCGGCGCGGGGATCGCGCCGGTACGTGTTGTTGGGTACTCCTCAGTTGTGAGGCAAGAGCGGGTGAGCCGTCATCACATGCTTTGCGTGATCTCGTCCGCATCCCAACCCCGTACGGTGCGGCGCAACCGCAGGTATGCGAAGACTCCGGGGATGATCGGCAGCCAGTACTCGAACGCCCGGTAGCCGAGCACGGCGGCCACGGCCAGCGCTGCATCGACGTCGAAGCCCAGGAACGCACCGATCATCGCGCCTTCGACTCCGCCCACGCCGCCCGGCAACGGAATCACGTTCCCGAGCGTGCCGGTGAGGTGGCCCATGACGACGGACCCCGCCCGGAGGGGCCTGGCCGAATGCCTTGAAGCACATCCACAGGACCCCGATGTCGAAGGCCCACCACAGGAACGCTCCCACGAGCGCGGGGTCGCGAGCACGCGCGAGGGACAGCGCGCCGCGCACGCCTGCAGCGAGTGTGGCCGCGCCGTCGACCGCGCGTCCGGCCCACTTCGCAAGGCGCGGTTGCCCGCACGACGCCGCGGCTGCTCGAACCGGGGAGCGGCGTCCGCCGTCACGCGCGCTTGCGCCGGATGAAGGCCTTGCGGAGCTCCTCGGCGCCGACCGCCACCAGCCTGTGCTCCGCCTCGACGGCTGACAGGCCGGGTTGCTCTGAAGTCGGGCGCTCGATGGATGTCGTCGGTTGCATGCGGTGCTCGTGCGATGGAGACGGACGGGACCCGGGTTCAGGTCGATGCGCCAAGGCGGCCGCGTGCCGCGGCGTTGCTGAGCCGCATCTCGACGATGCGAGCCGTGAGCCACTCGATGAGGGCGTGGAGGATCAGCGCGACGATTCCGTAGACGAGCATCGCGAACAGGATCGAGCCATCAAGAACCGATCGTCCGTCCAGCGGCACGGGCTCGAACAGGCGCCGGAATGGCGCCATGACGGGCCGCAGTGCGCGATGCACCCACTCCGCGAACGCTGCGTGGGGGTTGGCGCCGAAGAGCTCCAGAACGAAACCCAGCAACAGGATGACCACGGCCACGATCACGAACGCGTACGCGAGATACGTCAGTGCCCGGGCAACGCGCGCGACGGCGATCGGCGCGGTGGAGGTCGTGGGATCCATGGCTCGAGTGTGAGCCCGGGGTGGATGAGTGGTCGTCACACGCCTCGTGTGATCTCATGCCGGAGTTGCCGCCGGTCCGCCGCGAATCACGCAAACCGGGTGATGACGGCTCACGTGGTCAGCCGGGAGCCTGGCCCACATGACCTACCGAGCACCTGACGTACAACGCGCAGCCAAACCCATGCTCGTCGCCACCCTGGGCTCGGTGTGAGCGTTGCCGCGGTCTGCCGCCCGGATTGATGCGCCCGCCGCTCCGCTGCTGAAGGCGTGGTGGGAGGAGTCCAAGAGGCTCGACGTCGCCGTGTACGCCGCCATCGCGGCGACGCCGACGCCAGTCATGGACGTCGGCCTACGCCGGCTGTCCCGAGCCGCGAGCTACTCGCGGATCTGGCTCGGGTGCGCCGCCGTGCTGGCTGCGTCCGGCGGCGAGCGTGGCCGCGCCGCCGCTGCGAACGGGGTCGCGTCGATCGCGCTCGCGTCGGCCGTCGTGAACCTCGTTCTCAAGCCGCTCGGCGATCGGCGCCGGCCCGACCGGCGTGTGCACGAGGTGCCGCTGGCCCGCCAGGTCTCGATGCCGCACTCGACATCGTGGCCGTCGGGCCATGCCGCATCAGCGTCCGCGTTCGCCACCGGCGTAGGAGCCGCGTGGCCTGCGGCGGGAGTCCCCCTCACCGTGGTCGCGTCCCTGGTGGCCTATTCGCGCGTCCACACGGGTGTGCACTATCCGTCCGACGTGATCGCAGGAACGGCCAGCGGCGTAGCGCTGGCCCCCATGGCCGTCGCGGCAGTCAAGCGCGGCCGCCGGATGTGGTCGCGCAGACGTCGGTGTTCACCGCCTACCGCTCTTGTCCCGGCACGCGTGCGCAACCTGGGCAGCGCGGTGCGCGGAATCACACGGACTGTGTGATGACGGATCACGTGCTTTGGGGCGAGCCTGCACTCGACCCGGAGACACCGCAACTCATCACGATCAAGGAACGCCATGGCCACGTCAGACAGGACCAGCGCACCGGCCGAGCCGGCCGAAGACGGCGCACGCACGGAGCCGCCGACTCCCCCCAAACCCCCGCGAACGATCGCGTCGGGCGCCCCCGGAGCCCGGCGCACAATCGCGTCGTACGCCAACTATGCGGACGCTGAGAGCGCGGTGGACTGGCTCGCCGATCAGGGCTTCCCTGTCGAGCGCGGCGCCATCGTCGGTCTGGGTCTGCGCTCGGTGGAGCAGGTGGAGGGGCGCATGACCGCCAGGCGCGCGGCGCTCGTCGGTTCGGCCGGGGCGTTCATCATGGGGGCGCTCGTCGCGCTGCTCGC
>DATDKF010000306.1:0-12465 GCA_036520135.1 Solirubrobacteraceae bacterium | reverse complement strand
GCGCTCAGCTTCCAGGCGCTGCGCGGCAACCGCGAGGCGTTCGCCGACGCGGTCACGCGGGCGCGCCCGCTGCCCGGAATCACGCTCGTCTCCTCGCGGCTGCAGGCGCTGACCGCGGGCTCGGAGCCGCCGGCGCGGCGGCAGGACCCGTTCGGCCTGCGCTGCCTGCCGCCGGTGGCCGGTGCGCTCGCGTGGACGCTCTCCGGGCTTGACGACGTGCTCGCCGTGGAGATCAACGCGGCCGCCGAGAACCCGCTGTTCGCCGGCGGCGAGGCGCTGCACAACGGCGGCTTCCACGCGGCGAGCTGCGCGTTGGCGCTCGACGGGCTGCGGCTCGCGTTGGTTCCGTTCGGCAGCCTGTCCGGCGCGCGCCTCTCCCACCTGATGGCGCCCGACCTCACGGGGCTCGAGCCGTTCCTGGCCGCCGACGCGAGCGGCAGCTCGGGGCTGATGATCGCCGAGTACCTCGCCGGCGACGCGCTGGCGCGGCTGCGGACCGGCGCGACGCCCGCCGTCCTGGGCTCGGTGTCGATCTCGCGCGGCCTCGAGGAGCACGCCAGCTTCGCCTGGCAGTCGGCCGGGCACGCGCGCCGCGTCGTGCCGCTGCTGCGCACCGTGCTCGCGCTCGAGTGGGTGGCCGCCGAGCGCGCGCTGCGCCTGCGCGGCGTGCCCGCGGCCGGCCCGCTCGCGCCCGCCCGCGAGCTGGCGCGCGCGTTCGACTCGCGGATGGACGACCGGCCGCTCGGCGGCGACGCGGCGCTGGCCGAGGCCGCGCTGCCGTCGCTCGCCGAGCTGGTGCGGACGGTCGCCTACTGAGCGCCGAGGCCGTTGGCGTCCAGGAACGCCTTGGCGACGTCGGCCGGCTTCTTCTTGTTGAGGTCGACGGCCGCGTTCATCGAGGTCATCGCCTCCTCGGTCAGCAGCTTGTTGACCGAGTTGATGACGCCCATGAACGCATCGCCGCCGAGCGCATCGAGCTTGTCCTTGTTGATCACGAAGTAGACGTTCTGGAAGCCGAACACGCCCTTCGGGTCCTCGAGCACCTTGTACTTGCCGGAGGCGAGCTGGGCGTCGGTCGAGAACACGTTGGCCGTGTCGATGTCGCCCTTGTCCAGCGCCGGGTACTGCAGGCCGAGCGCGAGCTGCTTGAACTTCACGTTGTCCTTGACGCCGTAGAGCTGCGCCATGCCCTTGAGGCCGTTAAAGCGGTTCTTGAACTCCGGCCTGGCGCCGAGCGTGAACGGCGGGATGCCCTTGAGGTCGGCGACCGAGTTGAGGTTGTTCTTCTCGGCGAACTCCTTGGTCGTGGCGATCGCGTCGGTGTCCTGGAACGGCGTCGCGTCGCTGACCTCCTGCCCCCGCTTCGCATACAGGTCCTTGACGATCTGCTGGGTCTCCTCCGGGCTCTTCGGGACGGCGTCCTGCTTGAAGACCACCGACTGCGAGACGCCCGTGTACTCCGGGTAGCCGTCGATCTGCTTGGAGGTCAGCGCCTTGTCGATGATCTCGGTCGCGCCGATGTTCTCCTTGTAGTTGACCTTGTAGCCCTTGGCCTCGAGCGCCTGCTTGTAGAGCTGGCCGAGCACGAACTCCTCAGTGAAGTCCTTGGTGCCGATCGTGACCGCCGGCTTGCCTTCGCCGGGCTGCTCGTTGCTGCTCGACGACGTGCCGGTGCCGCCGCCACCGCCGCCGCCCGAGT
The DNA here is from genome assembly GCA_036520135.1 of Solirubrobacteraceae bacterium. Lineage (GTDB taxonomy): Bacteria > Actinomycetota > Thermoleophilia > Solirubrobacterales > Solirubrobacteraceae > DASSUW01. The sequence continues at coordinate 10,766 of DATDKF010000306.1, read as the reverse complement.
CGTCGTCGCCGCATCCGCCGACCACGAAGGCGGCGATGACGGCGAGCAGTGCGAGTAGTCGTGCCAGTGCCATGGGATCTCCCCTTGTTTCCTATGGGTTCACGCCCAACGCCCGGTCGGCCGGGATGTCCGACTCCGTGGGCGGGACGATCGTGTGCAGCTCCTTGGAGACGACGAGCCCGGTCGGGGTCAGTGCGCGCTGTGCGAGCCCGAGCAGGCCGTCGACGGCGAACGCCAGCACGACCGTGACGATCGTCGCCGCGATCACGCCCTCGAGCCCGTATGTCGCCTGGTTGACGATGATGTCACCGAGTCCTCCGCCGCCCGCGAGCGCCGCCAGCGGCGTCGTGGCGATCACGTAGACCGAGGCCGCCCGGATGCCGGCGAAGATCAGCGGCCAGGACAGCGGCAGCTCGACCACGGTCAGCACCTGGCGCTCGCTCATCCCCATCCCGCGCGCGGACTCCACCGCGTCCGGGTCGATGCTGTCGACCGCCGTGTAGGCGTTGGTGAGGATCGGCGGCACCGCGAGCGCGACCAGCGCGATCGTGATGTTCAGGCGCGAGAGGCCGAAGAACGCGAGGCTGATCGCGATCAGCGCGAGGCTCGGCAGCGCGCGCAGGACGTTGGAGATGTTGATCGCCAGCAGCGAGCCCTTGTGCAGGTGGCCGAGGATCACGCCGGCCGGCAGCGCGAGCACGAGCGCGATGACGATCCCGATCGCCGAGATGACCACGTGCTCCCAGGTGCGGTCGAGCAGCAGGCTGACGTTGTCGGCGAAGAAGTTGAGCAGGTCGCTCATCGCGCGATGCTCCTCGCCCGCACCCACGGCGTGAGGATGCGCTGCAGCAGCACGATCAGCACGTCGGCGACCAGCGCGAGCGCGATCGCGAGCAGGCTGGCGGCCACGAACTCGGTGTTGGCGCCGGTTTGGATCGCGCTGAAGATCGGCGCGCCGAGGCCGAGCGGCGTGATGAATGCCGCGACCGTGGCGAGCGAGATCGTGGTCACCGTGGCCACGCGCACCCCGGCGATGATCGCGGGCACCGCGAGCGGGAGCTCGACGCGCATGAGCTGCTGCCGGCGTGTGAGGCCCATCCCCTCGGCCGCCTCCTTCGCCTCATCGGGCACCTCCTTGAGCCCGGTGAGCGTGTTCCGGAACAGGATCAGCAGCGTGTAGGAGACGAGCGCGATCTCGACGCTCAGCCAGCCGATGCCCGTGATCGGGACCATGATCTGGAAGAACGCGATGCTGGGGATCGTGTAGAAGAGCGCCGAGACGTTGGCGAACGGCAGCTCGAACCGCGCGTAGCGGTAGGCCACCAGCGCGGCCGCGAACGCGATCACGAAGCCGATCGCGAGCGCGATCGCCGTGAGCTCGATGTGCTCGACCACGCGCGGGAGGAACCGGTCGGTGAACTCGTCGAGGAACCAGTGTAGGCAGAAGTTCCCGTTCTCCCTGATGCACTCGTCCCCCTTCCCGAAGTCCGGGATCACCGGCCCGTCCTGCGCGAGAAGCGTCAGGTACGCGGCGGTCATGTCACTCGCTGGCCCTCCGACTCCGAGAGCAGCCGGCTGACGACGTCGAACGTCATGTAGCCCTTGACGTCGCCGTCCTCGCCGCGGACCACGACGCCGGAGCTGCCCTCCGTGAGCATCAGCGACAGCGCGTCGCGCAACGTGGTCGTGCTCGACGTCTCGGGCGACCCGTCGGCGCCGTCGGGCACCGGCATCAGGCTCACCTCGTCGAGCCGCCGCAGCGCGAGGCGCTTGAGACCGCGGTCGGCGCCCACGAACTGCGCCACGAACTCGTCGGCCGGCGCGGCGAGGATCGCCTCGGGCGTGTCGTACTGCGCGAGCACGCCGCCCTGGCGCAGGATGCAGATGCGATCGCCCATCTTGATCGCCTCGTCGATGTCGTGCGTGACGAACACGACGGTCTTGCGCAGCTCGCGGTGCAGGCGCAGGAAGTCGTTCTGCAGGCGCTCGCGGGTGATCGGGTCGATCGCGCCGAACGGCTCGTCCATCAGCATCAGCGGCGGGTCGGCGGCCATCGCGCGGGCGAGGCCGACGCGCTGGCGCTGGCCGCCGGACAGCTGCGACGGGAAGCGCTTGGCGTGCTCGTCCGGGTCGAGCCCGACCAGCTCGAGCAGTTCGCGTGCGCGTTCGCGGATGCGCCGCTTGTCCCAGCCGAGCAGCCGCGGCACCGTCCCGACGTTGTTCTCGACGGTCATGTGCGGGAACAGGCCGATCTGCTGGATCACGTAGCCGATCCCGCGCCGCAGCTCGGTCGTCTCGAGCGCCTTGACGCTCGTGCCGTCGATCGTGATGTCGCCCTCGGTGATCGAGATCAGGCGGTTGATCATCTTCATAGCGGTCGTCTTGCCGCCGCCCGAGGGGCCGATGAGGACGCAGATCTCACCCGCCGGGATGGTCAGCGAGAGGTCGTCGATCGCGGGCTTCGGGTTGTTCCCGTAGCGCTTGGTGACGTGATCGAGGACGATCTCCGCTGCGGAGGACTCGGCATTCACGACGGCGTCATCCTCCCTGGTTCCGGCCGCGGACGTCGCACGCTGGGTCAGATATACCAGTTGTCCGCCCAGCGAGGCAACGCCGCCGGGCACTCGCGGGTGCGCGACCTACGCCAGCGCTTGCACCGGTCTCAGCTCCTCGGCGTAGGAGATCGATTCGCGCCGCAGGGTGCCGTCGGGCTCGACCGCGTAGGTGCCCATCCGCCACAGCGGCGGCGAGTACGCGTGGATCGACACCGCCGGCCCGGCACGGACCTGGCGCATCCGGTGCACGTGCGAGGCGTCGAAGTCGAACACGTCGCCGGCGCGGTGGCGCAGCTCGCGCGACGGCCCACCGAGCACGAGGCGCTCCTCGATCACCTCGCCCTCGACGACGGCGACGGCGCCGCGGGAGAGGTCGTGATCGTGGAAGCCGGTGTCGCTCCCGTTCGTCCACGAGATCACCCAGATGTCGACGTGCTGGTCGCGCTGCAGCTGCTCGAACGTGCGCTCGGCCGCGGTGTGGCGCACCAGCGGGCGCCACCGTGCCGCGTCGGCGGCGATCTCCGCGACCAGCGCGCGGAGCTCGGTCCTGTCGAGATCGTGGTCGAATGGCATGAACTGTGAACCGGTTCAGTGAACCGCTTCACCAAGTATCGCCCATCTGTCAACCCGGAGATGATCGGGTCCGCGGCTCGCGTGCCCGCATCGCCGCGGGACGCGCCCAGGCGGGTGCGTGGCTCGCGGACTCGATCATCTACGCTCCGCAGGTGCCGGAGGGCGCGAGGCGCCGCACCACGATCCGCGAGCTCGCGGAGTACACGGGCCTCTCGCCGGCCGCGGTCAGCTACGCCCTGCGCGGGACGCACGTGTCGGCCGAGACCGAGCGCCGCGTGCGCGAGGCCGCCGACGAGCTGGGCTACGAGGCGGACCCGATCGCGCGCGCCCTGGCGGGCGGCGCCACCGACGTCGTCGGGCTGCTCGTGGGCAGCCTCGCCGACTTCTGGAACCAGGAGTTGGTGCGGGCCGTCCAGCGCGAGCTGTACGGCGCGGCCCTCAGCACGCTCGTGGCCGACGCCGACGGCGAGCCCTCGCGCGAGCTCGAGCTCGCCCAGCGCCTGGTGGACCACCGCATCGACGGGCTCGTGGTCGTGCCGATCGGGCCGGCGAGCGGCGGGTGGGAGTCGATCGCCCGCCAGGTCGCGACCGTGACGATCGGCGACGCGCTGCCGGGCGTGGAGCCGGCGGGCGAAGTGGTGTTCGACAACGAGCGCGGGGTCCAGCAGGCGCTGCAGCATCTCGGGGCGCTGGGCCACCGCCGGGTCACCGTCCTGTCGTGGGCGGTCGAGACGTCGCCCGACCGCGGGGCCGAGCGGGCGGTCGCGGCCTCCGCGGCGGCGCTCGGGATCGAGTACGAGGTGGTCGCCTGCGCGTACTCGCTCAACGGCTCGCGGCCGCTGGCGCTCGAGCTGCTGGGCTCGAGCGACCGGCCGACCGCTGTGCTGTGCCTGTCGGACTCGATCGCCTACGGCGTCTACGCGGCGTGCGCCGAGCTCGGGCTGTCGATCCCCGGCGACGTCGCGGTGGCCGGCTTCGGCGACCACCCGATCTCACGGCTGCTGTCGCCGCCGCTGACCTCGACGGCCTGGGACATCGAGCGCGTGGCGGAGCTGGGCACCGGATTCCTGATCCGGGCGATCGAGGCCGAAGGCCCGCAGGCGACGCTGCGGGAGGTCGTCGCGCCGGTCCTCGTGACGCGCGCGTCGACGGGCTGACCCATCTGATATATCTGTCGGCCCATGAGCCGCCTGCCGACCAGCGCGCGCGCCGTCGTGATCGGCGCGGGCATCGTGGGCAACTCGCTCGCCTGCCATCTCGCGCGCCAGGGCTGGAGCGAGATCGTGCAGCTCGACAAGGGCCCGCTTCCCAATCCCGGCGGCTCCACGGGCCACGCCTCGAACTTCATCTTCCCGGTCGACCACTCGCGCGAGATGACCGCGCTGACGCTCGACAGCGTGCGCCAGTACCGCGAGATGGACGTGTTCTCGGAGTCCGGCGGCATCGAGGTCGCGCGCAGCGAGGAGCGCATGGAGGAGCTGCGGCGCCGGATGGCGTCCGCGAAGGCGTGGGGCGTCGAGGGCGTCCGCCTCCTGACGCCCGCGGAGGTCAAGGAGCTGGTCCCTTTCATCGACGAGTCGGTGATCGTGGGCGGCTTCTACAGCGAGGGCGTCGGCGTTGTCGACTCGCTGCGGGCGGGCACGCTGATGCGTGAGGAGGCGCAGGGATCCGGCGCGCTGACCGTCGTGCCGAACGTCGAGGTAACCGGGATCGACGTCGAGGGCGGCCGCGTCCGCCGCGTGCGCACGACCGACGGCGACGTCGAGGCCGAGACCGTCGTGATTGCCGGCGGCGTCTGGAGCCCGCTGCTGGCGCGCATGGCGGGCGCCACGATCCCGCTGACGCCGGCGATCCACCAGATGATCGACATCGGCCCGGTGCCGCGGTTCGAGGGGACCTCCAGGGCGATCGAGTTCCCGATCGTGCGCGACATGGACACGAACATGTACGAGCGCCAGGACGGCACCGGCCTGGAGATCGGCTCGTACGCGCACCGCCCGATCCTCCACGACCCCTCCGAGATCCCCTCGATCGAGGAGGCGGCGCTGTCGCCGACCGAGTTCCCGTTCACCGAGGACGACTTCGCGCTCCAGATGGAGCACGCGCTCGAGCTGATGCCCGAGATCGTCGGCGACGAGAGCGTGGGCATCAAGTACGCGATCAACGGCCTGCTGTCGCTGACGCCGGACACGCTGCCGCTGCTCGGCGAGACGCCCGAGGTCGGAGGCCTGTGGTCGGCGGCCGCCGTCTGGGTGAAGGAAGGGCCGGGCGTGGGGCGGGCGGTCGCGGAGTGGATGACGCACGGCGAGTCGGAGATCGACCTCCAGAGCTCGGACATCGCGCGCTTCTACGACTGCCAGAAGACCGTCGCGCACGTCCGCGCGCGGGCGTCGGAGGCGTTCAACAAGACCTACGGGATCGTCCACCCCTCCGAGCAGTGGGCCTCGGACCGCGACGTGCGGCTGCCGCCGTTCCACGTCCGCGAGAAGGAGCTCGGCGCGGTGTTCTTCGAGACGGTGGGGTGGGAGCGCCCGCACTGGTACGAGTCCAACGCCGGCCTGGTCGAGGAGTACGGCCTGAACGGCCGCGACGCCGAGTGGGACGCGCGCTGGTGGTCGCCGATCATCAACGCCGAGCACCTCGCGATGCGCGACCGCGCGGCGCTCTTCGACCTCAGCGCGTTCTGCATCTTCGACGTCGCGGGCCCCGGCGCGCTCGTCACCGTGCAGACCGTCGCGATGCGCCAGATGGACGTGGCGATCGGCCGCGTCGTCTACACGCCGCTGCTTACGCCGGGCGGCGGCTTCCGCTCGGACCTCACGATCATGCGGCTCGGCGACGAGCGGTTCCGCGTCGTGACCGGGGGTCTGCACGGCATGGCCGACTTCAAGTGGGTCGCCGACCACGCGGTCGACGGCGCCACGGTCACCGACGTCACGTCGGCGTGGACCACGCTCGGGCTCTGGGGGCCGCGTGCGCGGGACATCCTCGCGAGCCTGACCGACGCCGACGTGACGAACGAGGGCTTCCCGTTCGCGCGCTGGCGCGACATCGAGGTCGGCCCGGTGCGGGCGCTCGCCTCGCGCATCTCCTACGTCGGCGACCTCGGATGGGAGCTGCACGTGCCGATCGAGCAGGGCGCGCGGCTGTGGGACGCGGTCTGGGAGGCCGGCGAGCCGCACGGGGTCATCCCGGCCGGCATCGGCGTGTACGGGACGACCGGGCGGATCGAGAAGGGCTACCGCGCATTCGGCTTCGAGCTCGACGCCGAGTACGACGTCGTCGAGGCCGACATGGCCTGGGGGAAGGTCAAGGAGCCGGACTTCGTCGGCAAGGAGGCGCACGTGCGCCAACGTGAGTCCGACCCCGCGGCGATCATGTGCACGCTGACCGTCGACGATCACACATCGGCCGCGGGCGTGGCGCGCTACATGCTCGGCCGCGAGCCGATCGTGACCCGCGACGGCGCGCCGCTGGTCGACGCGAAGGGCCGCCGCTCGTTCGTCACCAGCGCGGGGTCGGCCCCGTCGGTCGGCAAGTACATCCTCATGGCGTACCTGCCGCCCGAGCACGCCGTCGAGGGCGGCGAGCTGGCCGTCGAGTACATGAACGAGCGCTACCCGGTGACCGTGGCGGTCGTCGGCTCGCGCTCGATCTTCGACCCGGAGAACACCCGCATCCGGTCGTGATGAACGTCCTCGTCTGCGTCAAGCGCGTCCCGCTGACCGGCGGCAAGATCGTCCTCACGGGCGACGCGCGCGCGATCGAGACCCGCCATCTCGGCTTCACGATCAGCCCGCACGAGGAGTGCGGCGTCGAGGAGGCGGTGCGGATCGTCGAGGCCGGCGGCGGCTCGGTGACCGTGATGACGCTCGGCCCGGCGGAGGCCGAGGAGCAGCTGCGCGACGCGTTGGCGCTCGGCGCCGAGCGCGCGGTGCTGCTCGAGACCGACGGCTCGGACTGGGACCCGGAGGCGACCGCCGCCGCGCTCGTCGACGCGATCCGGGCGCAGGACCCGGTGCCCGACCTCGTGATCTTCGGCAACGAGTCGGCCGACTCCGGCGGCTACCAGGTCGGCATCCGCGTGGCGCACGCGCTCGGGCGCCCGGTCGCGACCGGCCTGAAGGGGATCGCCGTCGAGGACGGCGTGCTGCGGTGCGAGCAGGAGGTCGGCACCGCGCGCGACGTCTACCGCGTGCCGCTGCCGGCCGTGGTCACGGTCAAGGAGGGCATCAACCTGCCGCGCTACCCGTCCGTGCCGGCCAAGCTGCGCGCCCGCCGCAAGCCGGTCGAGCGGATCGAGCCGGCGCGCGGCGAGCCGCGCCTGGAGCTGGTGCGGCTGGTGGTCCCGGAGGGCCGCGGCAAGCAGGCCGAGGTCCTGGGCGAAGGCCCGTCGGCCGCGCCCGCGGTCGTCGAGCTGTTCCAGCGGCTGGGGATCGCGTGAGCGTTCTCGTCTTCGTCGAGGACGCGGACGAGCTCGCGCAGCAGGCGCTGACGTTCGCGCGCGCGTACGACGCCGAGGTCGACGCGATCGCGTTCGGCGCCGCGCCGGCGATCACCGGCGTTCGCACGCTGCACGTGGCCGAGCTCGACGCCTACGCGCCGCAGGCTTGGGCGCGCACGATCGCTTCTCTGGCGCCGACGACGGTGATCGCCGCCGGGACCGACCGCGGCAACGAGGTGCTCGCGCACGCGGCGGTCATGACCGGTGGCGTGCTGGCCGCCAACGTCGTCAGCGCGACGGGCGACGAGGTCACGCGCCAGCGCTGGGGCGGCAGTGTGCTCGAGGAGGCGCGGCTGCACGGCGACGTCAAGCTCATGACCGTTGCGCCGCACGCCGTCGCGATCGAGGAAGCCGCCGGCGAGCCCGAGGTGCGGCGGGTCGCGCCCGAGCTGCGGCCCGAGGACGAGGTCGTGCGCGTGGTCGAGCGCGTCGACGAGTCGGGCGGCGGGCTCACGCTCGCCGAGGCGCCGGTGGTCGTGAGCGGCGGCCGCGGCGTCGGCTCGGCCGAGGGCTTCGCGCCGCTCGAGGAGCTCGCCGGGCTGCTGGGCGGTGTCGTCGGCTGCTCGCGCGCGGTCACGATGGCCGGCTGGCGGCCGCACACCGACCAGGTCGGGCAGACCGGCACGAAGATCTCGCCGGACCTCTACATCCCGTGCGGGATCAGCGGCGCGACGCAGCACATGGCCGGCTGCAAGGGGGCGAAGAAGCTGCTGGCGATCAACTCGGACCCGGAGGCGCCGATCATGGCCACCGCCGACTACGCCGTCATCGGCGACGTGCTGGAGGTCGTCCCGGCGATCACCGCCGAGCTGCGGCGGGTGCGGGGCTCATGATCGCGAGCGCGCTCGCGCTCGCCGCCGCCATCGCCGTCGCCGGCGCGCTGTTCGCCCGCCGCGCGATCCTGCTCACCCGCCTCGTGCGGATGGGCCGCCCTCCGGGCATCGACCGGTCGGGCGACGTGCCCGAGCGCGTGCGCGCGGAGGCCGTGGTCGTCGTCGGCCAGCGCAAGCTGCTGCAGCGGCTGGTCCCGGGCCTGATGCACGCGTTCATCTTCTGGGCGTTCATCGTGCTGTTCCCGGCGATCTTCATCGCGATGATCGAGATCGTCGACGAGGACGCGGCGCCGGACTGGGGCTGGTACGACGCCATCGCCGACGTCTTCTGCGTGCTCGCGCTGATCGGCGTGGCGACCGCGTTCTACATCCGCAAGGTCGTGCGCCCGCGGCGGTTCGCGGGGAGCCACATCGGCGAGGCGGACCTGATCCTGGCGTGGATTGCGAGCATCGTGACGACGCTACTGCTCCTGCACGCGACCGACGAGCGCGTCTTCGCGTGGGCGCACGTGCTGCTCATCCTCGGCTTCCTCGCCTACCTGCCGCACTCCAAGCACCTGCACATCGCGACCGCGGCGATCAACGTCTACTTCGGCCGCACCCGCGCACGCGGCCGGCTCGAGCCGCTGCGGTTCGACGAGGAGACGCCCGAGGAGGAGATGCGGTTCGGCATCGGGACCGTCGAGGACCTCACGTGGAAGCAGATGATGGACGCGTTCTCGTGCACCGAGTGCGGGCGCTGCCAGGACGCCTGCCCGGCGTACGCAACCGGCAAGGTGCTGTCACCCAAGCTCGTGATCATGGGCGTGCGCGACCACCTGTTCGCGGAAGGCCCGAAGGCGCTGGCCGGCGACTACGAAGGGCCGCCGGTGGCGGGGACGGCGCAGCTCGAGGAGATGGCGTGGGATTGCGTGACCTGCGGCGCGTGCGTGCAGGCGTGCCCGGTCAACATCGAGCACATCGACCACATCGTCGACCTGCGGCGCCACCTCGTGATGGTCGAGTCGCGCTTCCCGAGCGAGGCCGAGACGATGCTGCGCGACGTCGAGCGCCAGGGCAACCCGTGGGGCAAGCCGCAGGCCGAGCGCGCGGCGTGGACCGAGGGCCTCGACGTGCGCGTGCTCGAGCCGGGCGACCCGGTCCCGGAGTACCTCTACTGGGTCGGCTGCGCAGCGTCGTACGACGACCGCGCGCGCGAGACCGCGCGGTCGACGGCGAAGCTGCTCACCGCGGCCGGCGTCGACTTCGCGATCCTCGGCCCGGCCGAGGCATGCACCGGCGACCCGGCGCGGCGCATGGGCAACGAGTTCGTCTTCCAGGCGTACGCCGAGCAGAACGTCGCGACGCTCAACGAGTCCGGCGTGACGAAGATCGTCGCGAGCTGCCCGCACTGCTTCAATACGCTGGCGAGCGAGTACCCCGACTTTGGCGGGCGCTACGAGGTCGTCCACCACACCGAGCTGCTCGCCGAGCTCGTGCGCGAGGGCCGGCTGTCGCCGGCGGCGAGCGAGCAGACGATCACCTACCACGACTCCTGCTACCTCGCCCGCCACAACGACGTGACCATGCAGCCGCGCGAGCTGGCCGCGGCCGTGGGGCAACCGGTCGAGATGCAGCGGCGCGAGCAGCGCACGTTCTGTTGCGGCGCCGGCGGCGCCCACATGTGGATGGAGGAGCGCGCGGGCGCGATCAACGAGGAGCGCGTGCGCGAGGCGGCCGAGACCGGCGCCGAGACGCTGGCCGTCGCCTGCCCGTTCTGCACGGTCATGCTCGACGACGGCGTGCGCAGCAGCGGCCGCGACATGCGCGTGGTCGATCTCGCGACGCTGCTCGCCGAGGCCGTCGACGATCAGCGCTGACCGCGCTCGACGGCGCGCGCGACGTCCACGCGCGAGCTCGCCCCGAGCTTGGCGAAGATGTTGCGCAGGTGCGACTCGACGGTCTTCTCGCTGAGGAAGAGCTCGCCGGCGACCTCCTTGTTCGTCTTGCGCGCCGTGATCAGGACCGCCACCTCGCGCTCGCGCACCGACAGCGAGCTCAGGCCGCCGTCGGCCGCGCCGGCCGGGCCGCGCGGCTCGGCACGGGCGCCGAGCCTGCGCAGCTCGCGCCGCGCCTCGCCACGGTCGCGTAGCGCGCCGCGCTCGTCGAGCTCGCGCTCTGCGGCGCGGAGCAGCGCGATCGCCTGGGCGCGATCGGCGGCCGCGCTCAGCGCCCGGGCGGCGAGCACCCGCGACCGCGCGGCCTCGACGGGCGCCCCGGCGCCGTCCGCGGCCGCGGCGCTCATGAGCGCCAGGCCGGCGG
>DATDKF010000305.1:0-44072 GCA_036520135.1 Solirubrobacteraceae bacterium | reverse complement strand
GCGGCCACCAGCAAGGCCGCGAGCACCGACGTAAGGACGGAAGCTCTGGGCATAACACCCTCCCCTCATCGAGCGACCCCGCCCTATCCCATCGCGGGGTCGGCGTCGGCCTAGGCTACCGCAAGCCACGACGCCCAGAGCTGACTACCAGGCGTCCGTACACGACACCGTCCACGACGCGATCACGCTGTTCAAGACCGGGTTCGGCCGGCATCCTGCAAGAGCGCCCAATGGCGCGTCAAAACGGACACCCCCGGGCACTCCCGCTGTCATCACGCGAGCGGGCGTCCCCCGCGGTTCCTGGCTGGCTCTCGCTGACCAGTTCCATCACGCCGCGAAGCTCCCGCCAACCCGGGTCACCGAGCTTCGAGGTCAGTGATCAGGCGTCCGCGTCCTAGTGCTGATCGGTATCACCCAGCGGCGACGAGTCGTCCGCCGGTGCTGCGGGCGGCTTGTCAGCGGCATCCGAGTCGCTTCCTTCGGCACCCGGCGTGCCGCGCTCTTCGTCATCGACGTCGGGGTCACTGCGCTTCGGACGTCCATGGCAACACGTCTTGCCAGTCGCGTCGCCGGGCAAACGGCAGCGGTTTATCTGCAGACGGGGCGAGCGAGATGATCCATACGAGGAGATCAGTCTGCGAGGGGCAGATCGCACCACGTCCGGGTGATGCCGCCGCCGTCCCTCGCCACTCCCCACGCCGCCGCGAGTCTGTCGGCGACGACGAGACCGAGCCCACCCGGGTCGTCGGGCTCGCGCGCGATGATGTGCGGCGTCTCCGTGGACCCGGAGTCGATCACGCATAACCGAATGCGATCCGCGACGAGCAGGACCTCGACGCCGATGTCCTCGGCCGGACCCGCACCTGCGTGGCGGACGCTGTTCGCCACCAGCTCGGTGACGGCCAGGGCCGCGTCAGCGAGCCTGTCCGGGCTCACGCCGCCATCGAGCCGCGAGCGGATCGCGACCCGCGCGGCGTGAGCTGCGCCGCGCCCACCGCAGATACACACCGACAGCGCCTGTCTCTCCTGCAGCACCTCGTGAGGTCTTCCCGGGCGAGTTGCGTCAGACGAACCTACGGTCATCCGGTTACCGGCCCGGGCCGACGCCTGCGGGGACGACGGGGCGATCGGTATGGGGCGGGCACGACGACGTCACCGGGAAGGCGAGCGAAGGCGGCCCTGACGTCACTCGGCGGCGAGGCAGACGACGGTCGCGTCGTCCGTGAGCTGCCGGCGCGCGTCCAGGACGGCTCGGTGGACCTTGCGGACCGTGTCGGCCGCCGAGCCGTCCTCGGCGAGGAGGGCTGCCTCGGCGACCTGGTCGTGCCCGAGGCCGGCTCGCCGGTCTCCGTTGGTGATCACGCCGTCGGAGCAGATGATCAGCCGGTCTCCCGGCTCGAGGGTCGTCACCAGCTCGGAGGGCCGCGGGCTCGCGCGGCCGCCAAGTCCACGCCTGATCGGCACGTCGAGGCGTTCGGCCGAACGGTCGGCGCGGATCACCATGGGCGTGACGTGCCCGCAGTTGACGATCTCGAGCCTGAACGTGGCGGGATCCCAGCGAGCGACGATCGCGCTCATCTCAGCCGACGGGCCGGGCATCTCCCGCAGCGTGCGATGCATCAGCATCAGCGCTTCGTGCGTGCTGCCGCCGCTGCGCCGGCTGGCGCGCAGCGCCCCGAGCGCGACCGCGCTGCTCGCGGCAGCGCGTGTGCTGGGACCGAGGCCGTCGGCGAGCGTGATCCACACCCCGTCGAGGTTCTCGACGAAGTCGAACCAGTCGCCCGCGACCTCGTAGCTGGGCAGCACGTTGCCCGCCAGCTCGCCGCCGCTGATCCTGGAGATGCGGGGCGGGAGCAGGCTCTGCTGGATCTCGGCCGCCGCGGCCGGCTGCTTGCGCCGCTGGCCTCGCGCGAACGTGTCGGTGTAGCGGTCGGCGAGCGCGATGGCGGCCGCGGCCTGGCGCGCGATCTCGGCGAGCGGGCGACGTGGCCGGCCGAGCGTGAGCATCACGCCCGTCGCGCGCCCGCGGAGCCAGAGCGGGACGACCTCGACGCCACGGCGATGCGCGAGCCCGGCGCGCAGCTCGGCCAGGCCGGTGGAATCCAGCTCCGGTCCGATCGCCAGGGGCACCTCGATCCGCTCGGGGAGACGGTCGGGTCCGGCGACGCGCAGGAGATGCGAGCCGTCGATGTCGACGACGTACAGCGCCAGCGGGACATCGGCGATGCGCTGCGCCTCGGCCACGAGTTGGTCGGGGAGGAGGGAGGGAGCAACGACGTCGAAGACGTGGATTCCATCGAGCAGCACCGGCGTCTCTCGTCCGAGCCGACCGGCGGGCAGCGGCTGGTCGGCGGTCTCCACGGTCGCGGGAGGTCGGTATTGCCGGACCGCCTCGAGGAGGGAGTCGCGGTCGGGGAAGTGCCGGTAGAGCGTGGACCGGGACACGCCGGCGGCCGCCGCGATGTCCGTGGCCGCGGGCGTGGACGACTGCTCGAGCAGGCGACGGCTCGCCTCGACGATCCTGCCCCGCGTCCGCTCCGTGCTCGCGCGCCGGCCGGTCATGTCCAGCAGTCGACGCGATCGCGCGGCGAATTGCAAGGGCGGCGCAGACCGCGGCTGTCGGCAGCCGGGTCCGCGCCGTGCCCCATCAACGAGCCGTGTACTGGGCGCGCTCGCCGACGTCCTGAGCGTTCTGCTCCGCGCTGTCCTTGAGCTCGTGCGCGTGCTCCTGCCCGCTCTCCTTGACCGTCTCCTGCACGCTCTGAGCCGCGTCCTGCGCGACCTGCTTGCCGTGCTCGACGGCCTCCTGGCCGGTCTCCTTGGCCTTCTCCTTGACGTCGTCGGCCACGCTGCCGAGCTTCTCGTCCTCCACGCGGGTCGACGGGATCAGCAGGCCCGCCACGAACCCGACCGCGACCGCGCCGATGGCGAGGCCGAGCGGGTTCTCCTGCGCGACGCTGCGCGCCTGCCGCGCCTTGGCCTTGACATCGCCGCTGTCCGGCGTGCCGCCGGCGATGCGGTCCTTGACTCCCGCGATGCTGTCCTTCGCCCGGGACTTCACGTCGGCCTTGTAGCCCAGCGCGTCCACGGTCACTGACATCTCCGCGCGCGTGTGCTCTATCTCGGCGCGGATCCGGTCGGGTTCTTGGCCCACTGGATGTTTCCTTCACGGTCTCGACGGTCTGAGGGGCCGGCGGCGTCGCCCTCTGCAGCGACTTCTGCCCGGCCTTGGCAAGCACGAAGGCGACAATCGCCCACAGCGCCATCACGATCAGCGCGGCGACCCACGTCGCCACCGCAAGGTCCAGCAGCGCGACCAGCCCGGCGGTCAGCGCGCCGAGCGCGAGCAGCGCCGCGATCGCGGCGCCGCCCAGCATGCCGGCGCCCTTGCCGGCGAGCTTGCCCTTCTGCTGGAGCTCGGCGCGAGCGAGCTCGATCTCCTGGCGCACCAGCGTGGACGTCTGCGACGATAGTTCCTTGACCAGCTCGCCGATCGGACGCTCGCGCGCGTCGGTGGTGGCGTTCACGGCATCCGGCCATGGTTCAGCGACTCGTGTCGAACGCGGGCGGCGTGGTCGGTACGGCCGGGGCGATGGGCTCGCGCGACTGGATGCTCGTGCGCTTCTCGTAGCGGTCGATCGACGAGGCCTTGAGGAAACGCGAGGCAACGAGCCCGAGGGCCACGCCACCGGCGATCACGGCCCACGGCTGCCGACGGCCGAAGTCCTCGACGTCGCCGAGGATCCGGTCGGCGTCGCTCTCCTTGAGGTAGCTGCCGAGCCGCTCGGCGCGATCGGCCGCCTGCTCGACCAGCTTGGCCGGCTGGTCCTTGCCCTGCTCGCGCAGGGACTCGCCCACGGCGCGCACGTCGGACGCGATGCCGCCGACGCGGTGCCCGGCGTCGGTGGACCGCTGGTCGACCTGGGAGCGCAGCTGGGAGCCGGCCTTGTCCTTCGCCTTCCCCGCCGCGGCCTGCGCCTTCTCCTTGGCCTGGTCGGTGGTGGATGACTCGCTAGGTGAGTCGTAGATCTGGGTCATCACATGTGCCTCTCTGTCATTGGGTGGCCGCTCACAGTCCGGGGATTCCGCCGCCGAACTTGGCGAGCAAGTCCTGGGGATCGATGCCGAACTTCGCGAGCAGCCCGGAATCGCGCTCGGGGTCGACCTGATCGGGCAGCTCCTCGCGAGCCGGCTCGACCCGGTCGCTCTTGCCCTGCTGCTGAAGCAGCTCGAGGATCTTGTCCTTCGGGATTTCCATGGGGAACCTCACGTTGTCGATGGTTGGCAGGTGGTTCAGGCGGTGCGCGTGCGCCGCTTGGCCTTCGGCTCGGAGCGCTCGTCGAGCTGCAGCTCGCGCTCGGCGCCGGGCGTGCCCGCTTCGAGTTGGCGCGATCGCTCGCGCTCGGCGTTCAGCTGCGCGCCGAGCAGGATCGCCACGTTGGTGAGCCAAGCCCAGACGAGGAAGATCACGACCCCGCCGAGCGCGCCATACGTCTTGTCGTACGAGCCGAAGTTCGCGACATAGAACGCGAACGCCGCGGACGCGACGAGCCAGACGACCACCGCGAGGGCGGCGCCGGGCAGGATCGACTTCACGCCGCGCAGCTTGGCGTTGGGCGACGCGTAGTACAGGAGCGCGATCATCACCACGACGACGGCGAGCAGCACCGGCCACTTGGCGACATCCCACGCCGTCACCGCCGCCGAACCGACGCCCACGGCGGACCCGACCGCCTCGGCGAGCGGGCCGGTCAGGACGAGCGCGACGAGCACGAGCGCAAGCAGCAGCACCAGCACGAGCGTCACGAGCATCTGCAGCGGCCGCAGCTTCACGATCGAGCGCCCTTCCTCGACCTCGTAGATCACGTTCGCCGCACGCATGAACGCGCCGACGTAGCCCGACGCGGTCCACAGCGCGGAGGCGATGCCGACGACCAGCATGATCCCCGCCGTCCCGCTGCTCTTCGTGATGGTCTCGATCGGACCCTTGAACGTCTCGACCGCCGACGCGGGACCGACGGAGCTCACGACGTCCGTGAGCGCGGCCGTGATGCGGGCGGGGTCGAAGACGAGCCCGACGATCGAGACCAGCGCGATCAGCGCGGGGAAGATCGAGAGCACGCCGTAGTAGGTGAGCGCCGCCGCCCGGTCGGTGAGCTCGTCCTCCTTGAACTCGGCGAACGTCCGCTTCAGTGTCTGCCAAGGCGACCCCTTGCGCGCGTGCGCGGGACCTTCAGGGATGCGGCCGGAACGCTTCTCCCGGCTGTCCCGTTCAAACCGCGCGTTCATTCGCGGCCCTTCTCGATGGCGCTCATTACGGCTTCCTCCTGGGGTCGAACCAGGCGCCTACCCCCGCGCCGCTCAACGGCAATCCGGCCGTCGCGCGAGAACTCCTTACTGGGACACATTGCTGAGAGAAGTCGTGCAATGTGCCCGGTTGGCGGGACACCCGGCTCCCAGAGTTCGGCTCAGCGGGTCACGTCCCGTAGCGTGGTTGTAGGGGCATGAGAATGCGGCTCGGAGTCGGTGCGAGTGTTCGTCCGGGTCCGGTCGTAGGGTCGTGGGCGTTCCGGGACAGGGGCTCTGGGAGAACGCAGGTCGGGCAGGCCGTCGTCGTCCTATGGGCTGCGAGCCCGTTGGTGTAATTGGCCGCCCCTGCGACTTGCCCGGGTGCGCCGTGAGCGCGAATCCGTAAGTGTCGTTCTGCCCGCCGGTCTCCCGCATCGTCGTCGACGTCGGGGAGGTGCTGGTGAGCAGGGCGATCGGGCTGGACGTGCATCGCGATTTCTGCGTGGTGGCGATCTGCGAGCGCGGTGCCGGTCGGGTGGTGGGTCGCGTGGAGACCTTGCCTGAGCAGCTTGAGTTGTTCGGCCGGAGTCTGGCGGCGGACGAAGGGGTGGTGTTGGAGGCGACGGGCGACGCGTGGGCGATCGCGCGCGTGCTGGAGCCGCATGTGGCCGAGGTGGTGCTCGCGCATCCCAAGCGGGTGCGCGCGATCGCCGAGGCCAAGGTCAAGACCGACAAGGTCGACGCGCGCGTGCTGGCCGAGTTGCTGGCCGCCGACTACATCCCGCGCGTATGGATCGGCGATGAGCTGACGCGGATGCTGCGGCGGCTGGTCGCCCGGCGGCGCGGGCTGGTCAAGCGACGCACCCAGATCAACAACGAGATCCAGGCGGTACTGCACCGCAACCTCAAGGGCTGCCCGCCGGCCTCGGATCTGTTCGGCCGCGACGGCCGCGCGTGGCTGGCCGAACAGGCGCTGCCGCTCGACGAGCGCCTGACCGTCGACGGGTGCCTGCGCCAGCTGGACTTCCTCGGCCAGGAACTCGCGGCGATCGATCGCGCGATCGCCGAGCAGGTCGTCAACGACGAGGACGTGCGGCGGCTGATGACGATCCCCGGCGTCGACGTGATCACCGCCAGCACGCTGCGGGCGGTGATCGGCGACGTGCACCGCTTCCCCACGGCACGACACCTGGTCGGCTACCTCGGCCTGCATCCGAAGATCCGCCAGTCCGGCCCCGGCCGCGCTCGCCATGGCCGCACCTCGAAGGAGGGCTCGGCCGCCGCTCGCCACGTGCTCGTGGAGGCCGCCTGGGCCGCGGCACGGACGACCGGACCGCTGCGCGTGTTCGCCGAGCGCATCAGCACCCGCCGCGGCTGCCAGATCGCGACCGTCGCCGTCGCGCGCAAGCTCGCCGTGCTCGCCTGGCATCTGCTCACCCGCGGCGAGGACTACGCGTTCGCGCGGCCCGGCATCGTCGCGCGCAAGCGCCGCCGGCTCGAACTCGCCGCCGGCGCCCCACGCCGCAAGTCCGGCCCCAACGCCAACCCAGTCTGGGCCAGCACCGCCCAGCAGCATGCCGAGCGCCGCATCGCGAACAAGCCGTGGAGTGGACCCCGTTCCGTGGACACCTGAACGCTTGCGGCGCTTGGCCGCGAAAGGATGGTGTCCGCCGTGCCCAAGACCCGCCCCGCGTACCCGCCGGAGTTCCGCCGCGAAGCGGTCGAGCTGCTTCGCGCCGGGCGCACGCCGCGCGAGCTGTCTGAGAGCCTCGGGGTCTCCGAGCAGACGCTGCGTAACTGGCGCCGGCAGGACCAGCTCGATCGCCACGAGCGCGACGACGGTCTGACTACCGATGAGCGCGAGGAACTCGCGCGGTTGCGGCGCGAGAACGCCCGGCTCAAGCAGGAGCGCGACTTGCTCAAGCGAGCCGCGGCCTTCTTCGCAGCGGAGAACGGGACCCGGTGACGGCCTATCGGATCATCTCGGCGGAGAAGGCCAGAACCCCGATCTCCGTCGCATGCGAGCTGCTGGGCGTCAGCCGGTCGGGCTATCACGCCTGGGAGCGCCGGCTGCCGTCGGATCGGGCGCTGTCTGACGCGTGGCTGCTCGAGCGCATCAAGCAGGTCCATGTCGAGAACCGGCAGGTCTATGGATCGCGGCGGGTGCAGGCTGAGCTGCGTCTCGGGCACGGCATCGTGGTCTCGCGCAAGCGTGTGCACCGGCTCATGCGAGCAGCCGGGATCTCCGGACTGGGTTCGCGCTCGCCAGCGGCTCGACGGGCCAGGGCCCTCGCTTCACCGTGATGACGCGTACCGGGATGTCCCGCCGCGCGGCGCTCGCACGATCCGGCGGAAGGAAACGAGCGAGATCTGGATCGAGATCGGTGAGCGCGGCCACCTCGACGGGCGGCGCCGGGCGCGCCGGCCGGGTGGTGACAGGCTGGAGCGGTGGGCCGGCCGGGCGCTGCTCGACGTCTCTCATCTGATTCTCCTCGGTTTCGGAAGCAGACCAGGAGAGATGTTCTGCGCGCGACCGGGACGCGATCGCGCAAGTCCCCTCAGCTCCAAGAGCCATGCCGACGCCTCGACCGCAGCCGTTGCGCCGTCATGGCATCGGTGAGCCTACCCACGAAGCGCCTCACTTATCGGCGCCCAGCTGACATGCTCTCGAGTTCGGCGAGGACCCGCTCGGTCGTGATCGCGAGCAGGCCGTGATCCGGCTCCTTCGCGTGCGGATCTCCGCGACGTCCTGCCCACAGCACGCGGTGCTCGCGGCGGCGGAGCGGCGGTCCCCATTCCGCCGGCGCTGTCGGGCCGAACAGCAGAAGCGACGGTGTGCCGAGTGCGGTCGCAAGATGCGCCACGCCGGTGTCGCCGCACACGACGCGCGCGGCGGCCGCGACCGCAGCAGCGAGCTCGATCAGCGTCGTCTCACCGGCCAGCAGGACGGTCGCTGGGAGAGCCGCGCCGGCCGCCACGGCGGCAGCGCCTCGACGCTCTTCGGCGTTGCCCGTGACGACGACCCGCCGCCCGGCGGCCCACTCGGCCGCGGCGACCGATACCCACCGCTCGATCGGCCAGCGCCGGGCCGCGCTCGCGGCGCCCGGGTGCAGCAGCGTCGCGCCGACCGCGGCCGGCGGGGCATTCACGGCCGGCGGGGGCAGCGCGAGGTCGTCCGGGTCGGCCGGGATCCCCGCCGACTGGAGCAGCCGGCACCAACGCGCCACCTCGTGCTCTCGAGCTCGCCACGCCGGTCCGTCGACCCCCGTCTCACGGCTGGCGAAGGCGATGAGCCGGCGGGGCCGGGCGTTGAGCAGGACGCGGTGGCTCTCGGGACCGCGGCCGTGGAGATTCACCGCGAGGTCGGCGTCGTGCAGCTCCCTCGGCAGCGGCTCGAGCGCGCGCGTACCGGTCACGAGCTCGACCGCATCGGTGAGCGCGGCCAGAGGCGCGAGCGCCAGTGGCGCGGCGAGCACGCGCCGGTGCCGCGGAAACGCCCGGGCCAGCCCACGTAGAGCCGGGAGGCCCGTAAGGAAGTCGCCGAGCCCGAGAGCCCTGTAGGCGATCAGGAGCGGCCGCCGGCCTACGGCCATGACGGCTCGGTGGCGGGCGCCACGACGAGCTCGCGCAGCTCGCACCCGCGCGGTTGACGGAGGGCGAAGACGACCGTGCGGGCGACGTCGCGCGGATCGTTGAGAAGCTGGTCCTCCGCCGGCTTGAACTGCTCGGGCCTGCCGTCGAAGAAGTGCGTGCGCATGCCGCCGGGGACCAGCAGCGTGACCCCCACGCGGCCGGCCGTCTCCGCCGCGAGGGCGCGGGTGAAGCCCACGATCCCGAACTTGCTCGCGCAGTACGCCGTGGCGGCGGGCAGGGCGCGGAAGCCGAGCGTCGACGCGACCGTCACCACGCGCCCGCCGCTCCGCTCCAGGTACGGAAGCGCCGCGCGGGCGACCGCCGCGGTGCCGATGAGGTTCACCATCACGACGCGGTCCCACGCGTCGGGGTCGACGTCGAGCATGTCGCCGCAGGCGTCGGTGCCCGCGGCCGCGACGACCGCGTGCAGACCGCCGTGGGCATCGGCCACCTGGCGCACCGTCGCCTCGGCAGCCCGCGGCTGGCCGAGGTCGACCTCGTGGAACTCGACGCCGTCGGCCGGAGCCACGCGATCGAGCACGACCGGCGTCGCCCCCTCGTCTCGTAGCGCCTCGACCACGGCCGCGCCGAGGCCCGACGCGCCGCCCGTCACCAGAACCGTCCCGAGCTCATCGACCACGGACCACCGTCCTCTCTCGCTCACGTGCCGCGCCGATCAGGCGCGACGTCGATCGCCCGGGCGCGTACGGCACGGTCACGGCATGACCGCCCCATTCCGCCATCACGGCGCGTTCGGGCAGGTCGGCGACGGCGTAGTCGCCGCCCTTGACCCAGATGTGCGGGCGCAGCGTTCGCAAGACGGTCCCCGGGTCGTCCTCGGCGAACACGGCGACGGCGTCGACGGAGGCGAGCGCGGCGAGCACCGCGGCGCGGTCGGCCTCGCCGACCAGCGGGCGCTCGGGTCCCTTGACGCGGCGCACGGAGTCGTCGGCGTTCAGACACACGACCAGGCAGTCTCCGAGGGCGCGGGCGGCCGCGAGCATCTGGACGTGGCCGGAGTGCAGCAGGTCGAAGCAGCCGCCCGTCGCGACCACCGTCCCGCCCGCGCCGCGCACGCGCGCGGCGAGCGCCGCCGCGTCTTCGACGGGCGCCGCAGCCTGGTGACCGCGACGGGTCGCTCCGGAGGCGCCGCCGGCGGCGACGAAGGTCGAGGCCGCCTCGACCGCGGCGTGCACGGCCTGGGAGGGGAGCGCCCCGTCCGCGAGCCGTCCGGCCGCGGCGGACGCGAAGCAGTCGCCGGCTCCGCAGGGGTCGCCTGCCGCGACGCTTGGCGCGGGCACCGCCAACGGGGCGCCGGGTCCGGCCCCGAGCAACGCGCCACCGGGGCCGAGCGTCACACAGACGTTCACCGCCTGCCATCGGTCCGCAAGCGCGTGCGCGGCGGTCTCGGCGCCGGCCAGCGCCGGCACGTCGCGTCCGACGTGCGCGATCCGGCGCGCCTCGTCGGCGTTCGGCGTCACCAGCAGCACGCCGGGAACCGGCGCAGGCCCGCGCGGATGCGGATCCCAGACGAGCGGCCGTGAGCGGAGCGACGTGGCGATCGCCTCACGTACCGTCGGCGCTGCCGCCACCCCGCGTCCATAGTCGGACACGAGCACCGCGTCGGCGCCGTCCAGGGCACGACGGGCAGCCGCGGTGAGCGGGCCGCTCGTCGCCGCTGCGCTCGACCCGCCGTAATCGAGCCGGAGCAGCACGCGGTCGCCTGTCCGCACTCGGATCTTCTCCGGCGTCGGGCCCCCCAGTCCCAGGTCGCACACGGTCACGCCGGCGGCGGCCAGGAGGGCGCGGAGCGTGCGTGCGGCCGGGTCGGCGCTGAGGGCGGTGACGAGTGTGACCTCGTAGCCGGCCGCGGCGGCCAGCGCCGCCGCGAGAGCGGCGCCGCCGGGCCGAGGGTGCTCCTCGATCGCGTCGATCACGGGCACAGGGGCGTCGGGCGCCAAGCGCTCGGCGCGGCCATCCAGATCCCGGTCCAGGAGCGCGTCGCCGACGACCGTGAGGCGCGTCATGCCAGCGTCTCCTGCGGCGGGGACGCCGCGCCGTCGGCGAGCGCCGCGTCCACCACCGCGCACAGGAGATGGATGGCGATCAGATGGATCTCCTGGATCGTCGCGGTGTGCGGCGAAGCGACGCACAACGCGTCGTGGCAGGACGCGGCCAGCGGGCTGCCGGGCGGTCCGCACAGCGCCCAGGTCAGCATGCCGCACGTGTGCGCGGCGTCGACGGCGGCGAGCGCGTTCGGCGAGCGCCCGGATGTCGAGAGCACGATCAGCACATCGCCCTCGCGACCGTGGCCGCGCACCTGCCGAGCGAAGATCTCCGCGACGCCGTAGTCGTTCGCGATCGCCGTCACCGCGGATGGCTCGCTGCTCAGCGCGATGGCGCTGAACGGCGGGCGGTCGTCGCGGTAGCGGCCGACGAGCTCGGAGGTCAGGTGCGCCGCCTGCGCCGCCGAGCCGCCGTTGCCGGCGGCGAGCAGTCGGCCGCCGTCGAGGAGCACATCCGCAAGCCGGCGCCCCCAGCGCTCGAGCCGGCCCGCGTTGTCCCGCAGCTCGTCGAGCGGTCCTAGCAGCTCGTCGAGGTGACGGTATCCGGCCGGCAGCGGTCGCGCGAAACGGCTCACGCCGGCACCTTGGCGATGCGCGGCGGTCGCGATGACACCACATCGGCGTAGACGGCGAGCGTGGCGCCCGCGATGCGGTCGAAGCCGAAATGGCGCTCGGCGCGCGCGCGGCCGGCACGGCCATAGTCGGCCCGTCGCGCCGGGTCGGCGAGGAGCGAGCCCAACGACGCAGCGAGCGCGATGGGATCGCGCGGCGGCACGTGCAGGCCCGTGAGGCCGTGGACGACCGAGTCGATCTGGCCACCGACGGCAGATGCGACGACCGGTATCCCGCACGCCATCGCTTCGAGCGGCACGATGCCGAACGGCTCGTACCACGGCGTGCACGCTACGACGTGGGCCGATCGCAGCAACGCGGGCATCGCGTCTCGGTCGATGCGGCCGCGGAGGACGAGCTGGTCGCCGACGCCGGTTGCGTCAGCCAGCGCGCGGAGCCGTCGCGCCTCCGGGTCGCGGTCGAGCATCTCCGCGAGCGGGCCGCCCGCCACGTGGAGCTCGGCGTCCGGCAGGTCACGCATGGCGAGGACCAGGTCGGCGATGCCCTTGCGCTCCACGAGCCGGCAGGCCGCCACGATCCGCATCCGCGTCCGGTCGCGTCCCTCCGCGGCGCCGGTCGTCGTAAACCGGTCGAGGTCGACGCCGCAGGGCACGACGGTGATATGACGCCGGTCGGCGTCCATCCGCAACAGCTCGAAGACCTCGTCGGAGCACGTCGCCACGATGTGGTCGACGGACGCGGCGATGCGACGCTCGATCCGGCAGCGCGCGGGACGGCTCGTGTCGCGGGTGCCCTGGTGGCGGCGCTTGACCGTCCCGAGGGCGTGGAACGTGTGGACCACGGGGATCCCGAGTGGCGCGGCCGCCTCGAGGGCCGCGACCGCTGACATCCAGAAATGGGCGTGCACCACGTCGGGCGGCCGGTCGATCCACTGCCGGCGCAGGTCGCGGGCGAACGCCCGCATGTGCGGCAGCAGCTCATCCTTGGGGAGCGGGAGCGCCGGCCCGGCGTCGACGTGATCGACCTCCACCCGCGGGGCGAGCGGCACGCGGCGCGGGAGCGCCGGGTCGTCGCGGCGCGTATGCACCACGACGCGCGCACCCCGCCGGCCCAACGCGGCGGCGAGCGACGCCACGTGCACGTTCTGTCCGCCCGCGTCGACGCTTCCCAGCACCGCCAGCGGGCTGGCGTGCTCAGACACCATCGCGATCCTCATCGAGCCACCTCCGATACGCGCGCGGATCCCGTCCATGCCGCGAGGACCTGGTCCCAGTCGGCATGGAAGCGACGCAGCCCGTAGCGCTCGAGCGCCGCGGTGCGCGCGGCCCGACCGCGGGCCGCCGCCTCCTCGGGATCCAGGACCAGCCGCCGCAGGGCCGTGCTCAGGACATCGAGTCGCGTCGACACGACGCCCGCGTCCGCGGGCACTGCCTCGTACGCCTCGGTGGTCCCGAGCGCGACGACGGGCAGGCCGAGGTGCATCGCCTCGATGAGCGACA
Organism: Solirubrobacteraceae bacterium; assembly: GCA_036520135.1. Lineage (GTDB taxonomy): Bacteria > Actinomycetota > Thermoleophilia > Solirubrobacterales > Solirubrobacteraceae > DASSUW01. Next base: position 31,012 of record DATDKF010000305.1, on the reverse strand, counting down.
GGCCGAGCGACGTCCAGCGAACGGGATGCAGATAGACGCGTCGCCTGGCCATCTCCGTGTGCAGCTCGTCCTGAGGGAGATCCTCGATGCCGGTGACCGAGGCCGACGCGCGGCCGGCGTCGAGCCCGAACAGATCGATGGGGGCGGCGCCGGCGAAGTGCGCGAGCAGGTCGGTCCCGGTCACCCGACCGCGTCGACGCGCTTCGTTGATCACGGCGACAGCACGAGCGAGCTCCCCGGTGTACCGCCGTCCGGGATCGACGACGCCGTGTTCGACGACGCGCGTCTCCGTGCCGTCGGCATCCCAGAACAGCGCGTTGAAGTGGGTGACGTGGACGATCAGCAGGTCGTCGCGACCGGCGGCCGGGTGGCGCATCTCGGAGATCCGACCGTGCGGAGCGTTGTGCTCGACGTAGATGGCCGGGACATCGCGGCCGGGCCGGCGACCCGTCCAGTCCTCGCACAGATGCTCGAGCTCGTGCGGCCGCTGCAGCACGACGATGTCGAACGGCTCGTCGCGCAGCGCCGCCGGGGTGCGTTCGGTGACGCGCGGGGGCCACGCGTAGGTGCGCGCGATCCCGCGGCCGTCGGCGCTGCGATCCGGCAGCACCGGGACCACGTACTCGTGACGACCATGGACGAACGCCGTCGACCAGGCGCCGTGCACGTGCCAGAGGAGGATCTTCACGCCGCCATCCGCAGCGACGACAGCCGCTCGACGGCGGCCGCCGCGTCGGCAACCGTCACTCCGCCGAGACACGGATGGCCCTCGACAGGGCAGATGCGCGCACGGCAGCCGGCGCACGGAACCGCCGCGTACAGCAGCTCGCACGGAACCATCCAGGGTCGCCAGCGCCCGGGCGGGACGGTCGGCGCGAACAGCGACACGACCGGAGTCCCGACGGCCGCGGCGACGTGCGCCGGTCCGGTATTCCCCACCACGATCGAAGTCGCGCCGGCGATCAGGTCGGCGAGCGCCGCCAGGTCGGTGGCGCCGCCGAGATCGAGGACCTCTCGGCGGCGCCGGCCGCTCACTAGCGCGGTCAGCTCGCGTTCCGCCGCGCCGCCGGTGACCACGACGCGGTGCCGTTCGGCGACGAGGGTGTCGACCAGCGCCGCGAACCGGTCGGGCGCCCAGGCGCGTGCCGGAACCGAAGCGCCCGGGTGCACGACGACATACTGGCCACCGATTGCGTGCGCCCCGCGGCGCCGGATCGCCAGCCGGCCGTCGTCCCCCCGGGGCAGGTCGAACCCCGCATGACGCACGAGATCCAGCGAGCGCTCGACCTCGTGAACGTCGTCGTCGATCCGGTGCCGCAGGTCCAGCAGCGCGCCGGGGTAGTCGACCGACGTCGCACCGATCCACGGCACACCCGCGAGCCGCAGCATCAGCGCGGTCGGCAGCGGGCTCTGGTGGAACGAGCCGAAGACGATCGCCCTGCCGGCGTCGAGCGCGGCGATGCGGCGCACCATGCAACCGATGTCCGCAGGATCGACCGGATGCGGTTCCGGATCAATCCACGGCGCGCGCCATTCGATGACCTCGTCGACGCCCGGGACGAGCTCCGCCGCCTGGCGGCCCCGCGGCCCGCACAGCAGCGTGACGCGATCGGCTCCGGCGGCCAGCGCACGGATCGCCGGGCCGGCGAGCAGCACGTCGCCGTCGTTGTCCAGGCGCACGGCGAGGACGTGGGTCATGCCGCCCTCTGCGGGAGCGGAGCCGGCGCGCCCGGAATGACACCGTCTATCAGCAGCGAGACTGCGGCGACGAGATCCGGGGCCACCTCAGGAGCCGCCGCCACCTCGTCGAGGCGGGTGCGTCGCGTCGGAACCAGCACGCCGCGGGCACCCGCCGCGCGCGCTGCGTCGACGTCGGCGCCGATGTCGCCGATGACCGCGCAGTTGCTTGGATCGACGCCGATCCGCGCCGCCGCTCGCAGGATCAGGCCGGGCTGCGGCTTTCGGCAGCCGCAGCCGTCGGCGGGGGTGTGCGGACACCACTCGACCGGCCCGAGCGGTCCCAGCAGCGCGTCGACCCGCGCGTTGACGGCCTCCACCTGCTCGCGGGTGACCAGGCCGCGGCCGACCCCGCTCTGATTCGAGACCATACCGATGGCCACGCCGGCGGCGCGGAGCAGCGCCAGCGCCGGTCGGGATGCGGGCGTCGGCTCGACCCGATCGGGATCCCCGTTGTACGGCACGTCGGCGATGAGGGTGTCGTCGCGGTCGAAGAGGACGGCGAGGGGCCGCGGCCGGGGGGCGCCGCGGCGGTCGGCGAGCCGTCGCGGCAGCACGGCCACGCCGCGTGCTGTCCACCACGCGGCCACGAACGGCATCGCGACGCTGGTCGCGAGCATGAGGCCCACCTCTCGCGGGGTTCGCGGACCGGGCGCGATCCGTGCCCACGCGAGCTCGACCGTACCGGCGAGCCAGACCGCGGCCGCCGACGCGGCGACGCGCGGACGGCGAGCGCCGAGGACTCCGACGGCACCCGCGGCTGCGATTGCGAGATGCCGCCGGCGGCGGCCGCGCGGGACGCTGGCACGCCGGCGCCAGTCGCGCCCATGCAACGCGCGCATCAGCACGTCGTCCGCGTTCCCGGACTGCTTGACCAGCGAGACCACCGGCCCGGCCACGCCGATCGGATGGATCACCGCGCGCTCACCGAGCACGATGCGCAATCCGGAGGACACCAGCCGCAACCCAAGATCGGCGTCCTCCCGGTAGGCGCGCGGGAAGCGTTCGTCGAATCCGCCGACCCGGGCGAGCGCGTCCCTGCGGTACGCCATGTCGGCTGTCGCCCACCGCGCCCGTTCAAGGCCGGCCACGTTGCGCTCCCAGTCGGTCGGCCGGCGATCGCGCGCCCGAGGGACCCGGACGCGGCCCTGTGATCCGGCGACCTCCTCCGGCAGCCCGGCGAGATCGCCTGCCAGCGCCGCGCGCCACCCCGGAGACGGGATGACGTCGTCGTCGAGAAACGCCACCCATGGCGCCCGCCCGGCGCGCCAGCCGACGTTGCGGGCCGCCGCCGGCCCGCGGCCCGATCCCGGCACGACGAACACGCGTCCGGCGAGGGCACCGGCGTGGCGTACCGTCAGCCGCGTAGCCGCGCGCGCACCGCGGTCGTCGACGAGGAGCACGCGCTCGGGCAGCGGGCCGTCGCCGGCCGCCAGCGCGGCCAACAGCGCGCGCAGCCCCGGGCGCCCGACGGTGGGCACGACGACCTCGTATCTCATGCCGCCATCTCCGCGCCCACCTGCGGGAACGCCGCGCTGCCGATCGTGCGACGGACGACGAATGGGCCGATCGCCAGCAGATCGACCGGCGACGAGCCGAAGCACTCGAGCGCGTCCCGCGGATCGTCGACCATCGGGCGGCCGGCGGTGTTCAGGCTGGTGTTGACCACGACCGGAACCCCGGTGCGCGCTTCGAAGCGCTCGAGCAACCGCGCCACCAGCGGCTCCTCCGTGCGATCGACCGTCTGTATCCGAGCGGTGCCGTCGACGTGCACGGTCGCCGGGATCCGCTCCCTCCAGCCCTCGCGCACGTGATGGGTGAAGAGCATGAAGGGGGAAGGGATCGGGCCGTCGCAGAAGATCTCGGGCGCCCGATCGGCGAGCACCATCGGCGCCACAGGCCGGAACTGCTCACGGCCCTTGATGTCGTTGAGCTTCTCGAGGTTCTCGGGGCGGCGCGGATCTGCGAGGAGCGAGCGGTGACCCAATGCCCGCGGACCGAACTCCGAGCGCCCCTGGAACCACGCGACCACCCCGTTGGCGGCGAGAACCTGCGCCGCCGCGTCGGCGACGTCGACAGGCCGTTCCAAGGCGACACCGGCGGTGCGCAGCCGCGCCTCCAGCTCATCCTCGTCCCACCCGCGGCCGAGCGCGGCGGTGTGCATGGGCCGCGGGGAGTCGCCGAGATCGGCCGACACCTGTAGCGCGGCCCCGAGCGCGGTGCCCGCATCGCCGGAGGCGGGCTGCACCCAGACGCGCTCGAACGGCGACTCGCGCCAGATGCGCGAGTTCGCGACGCAGTTCAGCGCCACGCCGCCGGCAAGCACGAGGTCGGCGGAGCCGGCGCGAGCGTGGAGCCAGTCGGCCAGCTCGAGCAGCACCTCCTCGAGCCGGGACTGGATGCTCGCGGCCAGATCGGTGTGCGCCCGGGCAAACGGCGCGCCCAGGTCCAGAGCGGGGACGAAGCTGTCGAGATCGATTCCGCCCGCGACGAAGCCGCCCCGCCCGTCGGAGCGCACGAGCTCGCGCAGCGCCGGCAGGAACGATCGCCGCCCGTAGCCGGCCATCGCCATCACCTTGTACTCGTCGGACGATCGATGGAAGCCGAGATGCGCGGTCAGCTCCTCGTAGAGCAGTCCGAGCGAGTGCGGGAGTCCCTGTGCGGCGAGCACGTCGAGCGTTCCCTGCCGGAACACACCGGCCAGGTGCGACGCACGCTCGCCCCGGCCGTCGAGCACCAGGACCGCGCACGGATCGCAGCCGGAGGCGAACGTCGCCGACGCCGCGTGCGCACGGTGGTGCGCGACGAAGCTCACCGAGGCGGGCGAGAGCCCCGGCAGGCTCGCCTGCAGGAACAGCGGTGCCCGCTGCGCGTACAGGGTCCGCAGACCCTCCCAACCGGCCTCGGTGATGTCGCCTCCCGGAGCCGGCGCGAGGCCGGGGTCGTACGAGTAGGCGACGGCATCCAGATCGGACGGCTCGATCTCGGCCTCGGCCAGACAGAACGCCATCGCCTGCTCGGGCAGCTCCCACGTCGAGAACGGCACAGGCGACTTGCCGTGCTTACGACGCGAGAAGCGCTCCTCCTCGGCCGCCGCCACGATGTGGCCGTCGACGACCATCGCCGCTGCGGGGTCGTGGAACACGGCGTTGACGCCGAGAACGGAGGCCATGCTTGATAGCCGTCCCGAGAAGCGCTTCTCTCCAAACGGATGCGGTTCGAGAGGTGACCACAAACGCGGCGAGGGATCAGCGAAGTCAGAACATCGACCGCGGTCGGGGTCAGCTCGCGTCGAGCGCTCGCAGCGAGCGCTCGACGCGCGGCGGCACCACGCGCCGTTCCCTGACGATCCACGGAAGCCCGCGCATCGCCGCGAGCAACGCCCGCGTGCCGCCCTCGCGACGTCTGGTCAGCGCCAGCGTGAGGTACGCCGCCCGAGGCAGTGGCCGGCGGAGCCACGTCGACCAGAACAGGTTGCGCAACTCGATCGTTCGCCGCCACTTCCGTGGTCCCGGCGCAGGGTGATGGTGGGCGGCGATGGTCTCGACGTACGCCAGACCCCAGCCGGCCGACGCCAGATCGACGGCAAGCAGATGCTCCTCCCCGCCGAACCCGTAGCGTCCGTGAAAGCCGCCGCAGGCAAGCACAGCCGATGAGCGCGCAACGGCGGCGCAAGCGAGAAATCCGAGCACCGGCGGTCCGGGCAGGGCGAGATCGGCGTCCAGCGGCGTGTCGCGCATGGCCTGGCACGTGGGGTCCAGGGCACCCCGAGGCTCGACGGTGATGCCCGCGGCGATCAGCCCGAGCGCGGGATAGGCCGAGAACAGCTGCGCTGCTCGGCTGAGCGCTCCCGGAGCCCACCATGAGTCATCGTCGCTGAAGGCGACCAGAGGTGTCCCGGCCGCCCTGATGCCGAGGTTGCGCGCCGCCGCGCCGACATCGCCGGTCTTGATCAGCCGGACGCTCGGATAGCGTCGGCGCACGGCGTCCGCCGTGCCGTCATCCGAGGCGTTGTCGACGACCACGACCGGCGGCCGGTCGGGCAGCCGGGCCAATTCCGCGAGCGTGGCGAGCAGCCGCTCCCGGCGGTTCTTCGTCACGATCACCACGGTGGGCACTCGAGACGCTGTAGGCGTGCCGAGCATCTGACGGCCCTGCCCTCAACGGGCAGGGCCTACGCATCGGCGGATCAACGGCACTGCTTCTTGAACGGCCCCGTGATCGCGTAGACGTATCCGGGGGCGTGGACGTTGGCGAACAGGATCTTGGGGTCGGGGGCAAAGTTGGGGCCGGCGAAACTCGGAGTTCTCGGGGTCGTCGTTGCGGGCGAAGAAGAACGCCTCGCCGCGGTCGGTCGAGCCGACGAGGTGGTTCACGCCGTCGCCGTCCTCGGCGATGATCACCCGCCGTAGGCGGAGACGGTGATGTTGTCGGAGCCGTCGACGTCGGTGTCCTGGTCGCCGGGCGTGTAGGCGAAGTGCAGCTTGAGCTCGATCGTGTCCTCGCAGGCATCCAGGAACCAGATCTGGCCGTCGTGCTGCGCGGCGCTGCCGTCCGAGGTGCGGGCGAACGAGCACACGAAGTAGGCGCCGCCGTCGCCCCACCACATCCCCTCGTACTTGCGGCTGCGGGTGATCTGGTCGTTGGTGAACTGCTTGCGGGTCGACAGCGTCTTGGCGTCGCGGTCGGGCACCTCGACCCACGTGACGCGGTAGGTCGTCCCCGGCGTGCTGGCCGACGAGAGGTCGGGCACGTGCTCCCCGCGCTTGGTGAATGCCGTCATCGCCTCGAGCGTGCCGACGTCGTCGGCGAGCCTGCGCAGGGACCCATGGCGGAGCGGCAGCGCCTTGCGCGGCGGCGTCCGGCGGTAGAGCAAGCCGTCCGGCGTGCCGGCGTCCTCGGTCAGGTAGATGCGCCCTCGTGCGGGTCGACGACGCACGCCTCGTGGGCGTAGCGGCCGAGCGCCTTGATCGGCTTGGGGTCGCGATTAGCGCGCTGGTCGTAGGGGTCGAGCTCGAAGACATAGCCATGCGGCTTGCCGGCGATGACCTCGGTCTCCTCACAGGTCAGCCACGTGTCCCACGGGGTGCGGCCGCCGGCGCAGTTGGTGTGGGTGCCGGTGAGGCTGACGTACTCGCGGATGCGGTTGCCGTGGCGGTCGACCTCGATGTTCGTGGTTCCGCCGGGCGCACTGTCGTCGTACACGTAACCCGGGATGTGGGGGACGGGGGAACGGCTCGGTGCCGCTGACCTCGTGAGTGCTGATCAGCACCCTGCCGTTGACCGTCGTGGAACCGCGAACGCCCGAGCGGACCTTGCAACGCAAGCGGCTGATAGCCGAGGTCCAGCGCCTGACCGGTCGAGCGCGACTCGATGACTCCTTGAAGCTCCAGCCCGAGCGCGAGTTGGCGATCGAGGTGTTGCGGATCCTGAAGGCTTCCACCGACGACGGCGGCAGCGCTTCGGCGGAGCAAGTGATGTCGAACGGGCCGCGTTACACGGAGTCGCCGCGGACCCAGAACGGTGAGACCCCCGACCTCGACCGACATCGCGCCGGCCACCACGAGCGGGCCGCCGGGACTCTGGGTCGACGGGACAGGCGACATCGACCTCTCGACATCGCCGCCACGCACGATCGTGCCGTACCAGACCTTTTGGCAGGAGCGCTCACACGGACGCGGCGACGCGGCGGCCGTGAGCGGTACTCCGCCGAGGCCGTCAACAGGAAGGAGCCCCGCACATGGCTAGTACCGGCGCTACCAGTCGTGATCAGAGCGCCCGCTCGGCGGGCATCTCTGGCACTGCCCGTCGTCTCACCTCGGAGACCAAGCAGGCGTTCAAGACCACCGAGTTCTGGGGGATGGTCGGTCTGATCGCGGCCATCCTGATCAGCGCCGCCCTCATCAAGGGCGGTGACAACGGTACGGACGAGTTCATCGCTCGCCAGGCTTGGCTCTACGTCTCGATTCTCGGCGCGGGCTACTTCGTCTCTCGCGGGCTCGCCAAGTCGGGGAGCCGCGAGCCGTACACCGACGATCCAACCGATCGAGACAGCCGGCGCGACCGGGAGGGATTCCGCTAACAACGTCGCCTCGCAGGGGCAGCGCCGGCCGTGATCTCGGTCCGTTGGACCGGGCTGCCCCCGTCGGCGACGCAGATCTCCAACGAGGGAAGGGCATCCCAGACCGTGAACACGAGCAGGAGGAGCAGCAAGGGGCAGCAATCGGCTCGCCGATCAGGCGCACGACAAGGCCAAGGACGTGGCTTCTCAGGCGCAGGAGAAGGCGCGCGACGCGGACGACGAAGCCCGCGGGCGGATGCGCGACCAGGTCGACCAGTGGTCCACCCAGCCGGGCGAGCGCGTCCGATCGAGCGCGAGCGACGTGGGTTCGGTAGCCGACCAGCAGCGCAAGCAGGGCAAGGACGCACGCGCGCGCTATGTCGAGCAGGCCGCGGATCGCGGCGATGCGCGGTCGGATGACGAGACCCACATGCCGTCGGCCGGAACACCAGACCCCGTAAGCGTGGATGGTGAGGTCCAGCGGCGCTTTGGATGGACATACCGCGTGGAACGAGGCAGCGGCGGGCTGCGACAGAACGGCACCTGGTCGCGCGCTGATCGCCACCAGTCGCGCGTCAGCCGATGCCCGGCGTCGCAGCGGATCAGCTCGTGCGGTCGAGGCGGCTGGGCTCGAGTCTTTCGCCGTCGAGGTGCAGCGGCGCGATGATGTCGCGATCGTGCAGCCCCGCGGCGAGCTCGACCTTGCCACCGTTGAAACGCTGCGCGCCACGCTGGACGGGATCAAGGGTACCGGGCGCGTGGTGCTCGATCTGCGCGGCCTGTCCTTCATCGACTCCACGGGTCTGCACCTGTTTGTGGCGCTGCACCAGCGCGCGCAGCGCGACGGATTCCGGCTGACTATGCTTGCTCCTGCGGCTCCGGTCGACAGAGCGATCCAGCTGTGCGCGCTTGACCAGGCGCTGCCGTTTGTGGCGGCAGTCGATGTCGTCGACAGCGAACCAGACGAATCAGCAAGCGGCCCTCACGACAGCAGGTGACCGAGGCGGGGAGCGCATGCTCGATGAGGCTCACCCTCAAAGCGCCTCGCGATGGCGTTGGCGAGCGGCAGATAGGCTCGCACCAGCGGTTCGCGGGCCCGCGCGTCACGGTGGTCCGCGTAAACGTCCGCCGCCTCGTTCCCACGGTCCGGCAGTCGATGCGCGCCCCCCCGATACGGGCGCACGGCTGGGTCGAGATGCGAAGAGATCACGCGATCGACTCATACGGCGGAAGGGAAACGAGCAGCGGCCGTTCCCGAACTTGGTCGCCGACCGGGCTCTGGCGCTTGCGTCGGAGGTCGGGCCGACGTCAGCGTACCGGCCACGTAAAGCAGAGCGCCCTCAGCTACCGGGTACGTCTAGGCCATGGCGACGCGGTGGCGGTTTCCAGCAGCTCCTGAAGCGGTCGGTGAGGCGCGTCGCGCAACGCGCGAGCTCGCGCAGCGATACGGCCTCGACGATGTCCTGATCGCATCGATCATGTCGTGCGTCAGTGAAGCGGTTACCAACGCCGTCGTACACGCCTATCGCGACTACCCCGACGCCGGCGACATCGAGCTCGAAGCCCGCAAATCCGACGGCTACCTCTGCATTTACGTGCGCGATTCCGGACTCGGCATGCGGCCTCGACCCGATACCCCAGGCGCTGGCATCGGGCTTTCGCTGATCACGCAGCTGGCCGCCGAAGTCGCGATCCGTTCCAGCGGCGGGGATGGCGCGGGCACAGAGCTGGCGATGCGCTTTGAGCTTGACCGCTGAGCGTCACCCAATCGCGGTCGGGGTGCATGCGGCCAACACAACCCCGCGGTCGGTTGGAACGGCCCTGAACAGTGCTGGCTGCGCAGAGAAGACCGGCGAGGGCCGCGGCGTCAGGCCGCGCTTCCGCGTTGCGCGAGTGTCGCCTGTGGCTGCGAAGCTGGCGGGATGAGCCCGAGCGGCGCACCGAAGAGCGGAGGGCCGGCGTCCGGCGGGGAGATGCCGTGGGCGGCCGTGCCCGCCGAGGTGGCGGAGCTGGTGCGTCCTGGGCTGCCCGGCGTCGTCGAGGACATCATCGCCGCCGTCCGAGCTGAGGTGGTGGAGTACGACCAACCGCTCAGGGGCGAGTTCGGTCGACTGATCCGGGAGGGCGCGGCGGCCGCGCTGCAGCAGTTCGTGGACCTGCTGGGGCGCGACGTCGACCTGCCCGACGACGGCGTCTACGAGGCGATCGGACGCGCGGAGTTCCGCGCGGGTCGCACGCTTGACGCCCTGCAGTCGGCGTACCGCGTCGGCGCCCGGGTGGCGTGGCGGGCCGCCGTGGAGCTCGCCGAGGCGTCGCTGGACTCGCGCGTGCTCATCGCGTTCGCGGAGGCGATCTTCGCCTACATCGACCGGCTCGCGGACGCCGCGGTGTCCGGCTACGCGCGCGAGCAGTCCTTGCGCGAAGGCTCCGTGCAGACGCGGCGCCATGCGCTCGTCGAGCTGCTGCTGCGGGGCGAGGCGCGCGACCCGGCCGCGGTGGAGCGTGCCGCCGAGCAGGCGGGCTGGCCGCTGCCGGCGCAGCTCGCGGTCGTGGCGCTCGGCCACGGAGACCCGCTGCGGGTGGTGCACCGCATGCCGGTCGGCACGATCGGCGCGACCTTGGAAGCCGGCGGCGTCCTCGTCGTGCCCGATCCGGATGGCCCGGGGCGGCGGCGGCAGCTTGCGGTGGGGCTGCGCCGCCAGCTGGGGGTGCTGGGGCCGACGGTCCCGTGGGCGCGCGCGGACGAGTCGGCGTGGCGTGCGGTGACCGGGTGGCCGCTGCACGCGGCGGGCCGGCTAGGCGATGACGCGCTGTCGCGGGCGGACGAGCACCTGCTCGACCTCGCGCTGGTCGCAGACGACGCCCTCGCCCGTGACTTCGTCGACACCCGCCTCGCGCCGCTGCGCGCCTTGAAGCCCGTGGCGCGCGCCCGGGCGACGGAGACGCTTCGCGCCTGGCTGGACGCGCACGGCGACGTCACGGCGACCGCACGCGCGCTGCACATCCACCCGCAGTCGGTCCGGTACCGGCTCGCGCGCCTGCGCGAGGCGTTCGCCGGCGCGCTCGACGACCCGGCCGGGCGGTTGGAGATCGCCGCGGCCCTGCGCGCGTCCGAACTGCTCGGGGGGCCAGGCTAGGCGACCAGGCGCAGGATCGGGTGCCGGCGCGCGGCTGCCGCTTCTGGGGCGGCTTCGCCGCCCCCCGGCAGCGACATCCGCAGGATCTTGCGTACCACCTGCGCGTACTGCTTGGGCAGCGGACCGCTCACGTACGGCAGGCCGTAGCGCTCGCACAGCGCACGCACCCGCGGCGCCAGCTCGGCGTAGCGGTTGGACGGCAGGTCCGGGAACAGATGGTGCTCGATCTGGTAGCTGAGGTTTCCGGTCATCAGATGCATGACCGGCGGGCCGTCAACATTGCAGGAGCCGAGCAGCTGCCGGACGTACCAGCCGCCGCGCGACTCGCCGTCGAGGTCTGACTCGTCGAAGTCGAACGTCTCCGCGCCGTCGGGAAAGTGTCCGCAGAAGATGACGGTGTGGGTCCAGACGTTGCGCACGACGTTCGCGGTCAGGTTGCCGAGTAGCGTCGGCACCGCCGAGGGGCCCGACAGCAGCGGCCAGGCGACGTAGTCCTTTGCGATCTGCCGCGCGGACTTGCGCCCCAGCCGGCCGACATCGGACACGACTCGGCTCCAGGGCTTGCGTCCCTTGCGCGCTTCGTCGAGCTCGAGGTCGTACAGCGCGACGCCCCACTGGAAGGCGACCGCGAGGGCGATGTTGTAGAGCGGCTGAGCGAGGTGGAACGGTTTCCACGGCTGCTCGGCGTCGAGGCGCAGCAGCGTGTAGCCGAGGTCGCGGTCCTTGCCGACGATGTTCGTGTACGTGTGGTGCTCGTAGTTGTGAGACTTCTTCCAGCCCTCGGCGGCCGAGACGTTGTCCCACTCCCACGTCGTGGAGTGAATCTCCGGGTCGCGCATCCAATCCCACTGGCCGTGCATCACGTTGTGCCCGAGCTCCATGTTCTCGAGCACCTTGGCCACCGACAGCGCGGTCGTCCCCGCCAGCCAGGCGGGCGGGAACAGCGACACCAGCAGCGCGGCGCGCCCGGCACCCTCGAGGCCGCGCTGGACCTTCACGACCTTGCGGATGTACGCGGCGTCGGGCTCACCGAGGTCGGCGACCACCTCGTCGCGGATGCCGTCAAGCTCAGCGCCGATGTCGTCGAGGTCTTCGGGGGTCAGGTGTTCGAGAAGCGTGGTGCTCATGGGAAGGAATCCTGGTGTTAGAGGTCGATCTCGAGGGAATCCGCCGCGGCGGAGACGCACGTGCGGACCGTCTGGCCGTCGGCGTGCTGGACGTCGCCTGTGCGCAGGTCACGCACGGCGCCGGAGCGCAGCCGCCCGATGCAGGAGTTGCAGATGCCCATGCGACAGCCGTGCGGCAGCAGCGCGCCCGCCTGCTCGCCCGCCACCAGCAGCGGCGTCGTCCCATCCGTCTCGACCTCCTTGCCGCTGGCAAGGAAGCGGACACGGCCGCCTTCCCCGCCAACGCCCGCTGCGGCGGCGACGGGCCGGAAGCGCTCGAGGTGCAGACGCTCGGAAACACCCGCGCGCTCGAAGCGGTCGGTCAGCGCGTCCAGCAGGCCCGCCGGACCGCAGGCCCAGGTCTCGCGCTCACGCCAGTCGGGCACGCGCCGGCCGAGCTCGGCGACGTCCCACCGGCCGGCCCGATCGTCGTGGTGCTCATGCAGCGCGTAGCGACGGTGGTCGCGCGCGAGCGCGCGCAGATCACCGCCGAAAATCGTGTCCTCGGGCGACCGGGCGACGTGCACGTGCGCGGCGTCGGGAAGGCCGCCCAGGCGCTGCGCAAGCGCTCGCAGCATCCCCATGACCGGCGTCACGCCGCTGCCCGCCGTCACGAACAGCAGCGGATGCTCGACCGCGTCCGGAAGAACGAACTCCCCCGTCGGAGGCGCGAGCCGAACCAGCATGCCACGGCGCGGATGGCTGACGAGGTACTCCGACACCAGCCCGCCCGGAATGCGCTTAACGGTGATGGCGATGCGGCCGTCGCGGCGCCCCGGCAGCGACGTGAGCGAATACGTGCGCCAGTGCCGAACACCGTCGACGTCGACGCCGACGCGCACGTACTGGCCCGGCACGTGCGCGGGCCAGCCCCGGCCCGGCCTCAGCCACAGCGTCACACAGTCGCGCGTCTCGGCCACCACGGCCTCGACGCGGCCACGCGGCTCGCGCGTCGACCAGAGCGGGTTCAGCTGCCCGAGGTAGTCGTCCGGGAGGAGCGGTGTGGTGAGAACGGCGGCTGCATCGAGAAAGCGTATGCCTCGAGGATGCCCATAACCAGGAGCCGTTTTCTTCATCCACGCAAGAATTTCGGGCTCGTATCTGTTGCCCCTGCAACACCGACCACCGCGGTACTGGCCCGATGTCGTACCTCGTGCCTACGCCTACCGGCCCGCCGGGCCAACCAGGAGCCAGCGATCGGGTCGCCTCCGGCCCGCGACGGTGGATCCGGAACCGACCGGTTGCGTTCCAGGACTCCTCCAAGATCACGTGACAGACGCCCATGTCGACCATGCCGCCGAGGACAGGGACGCCGGACATCATCGCGTCTCGCGCCCAGCTTCGGGCGCGCCCGACGACGCTCCCGCGCGCTCGCCTTGCGCGACGAGCGGGCGTCTCAGACGACCTGCGGCAGACGAGCAGCGAGCGTGCTCGCCGCGTCCTACCGCATACTCGCATCCGCATCATTGCGACACTGAGCGTGGCTACCCGCTGGATGGAGATGGGGGCCCCCTCCAGGCTAGGTTCCTCGCCCGGCCATTGTGCGCTACGGACAACCCCTAGTGCTACGAGGACCGCCGTATTAGCCGTTCTCGACCCCGCCCATGGCGCTCCGCCTCGCGGCTGGTCTGCTCGGTGCACGCCGGCGCTGACCCGGAGCAGCCGACGCGAGATGCGCGCGGTGTGCGCTACCTGCGGAGCAGCCGGGCTCCGGCGGCGCAGGCGACGACGATGCCGAGCGGGATCGGCAGGCAGCATCCGGAGACGGTGACGCGCGAGCCGCCGCGCGTGCGCCTGGAGTAGTACGGGAACGGCCCGAAGAAGCCGGTCCGCCGATGCGCTCGGCGGCCGTAGCGGTGGCGGTGCGAGCAGCCGCCGGTCAGGAGCCGCCGCAGCGGGTAGGCGCGCAACAGCTGGCGGATCATGGCTTGAGCACGACCTTGGTGCAGTTGTCGCGCTTGTGCTTGAACAGCTCGTAGCCGGTGGGCGCCTCGTCGAGCGCGAGGTGGTGCGAGACGACGAAGCTGGGGTCGATCTCGCCGGTCTCGATCCGCGCGAGCAGCCGCGGGAGGTAGCGCTGGACGTGCGCCTGGCCGGTCTTGATCGTCAGGCCCCGGTTCATCAGCGACCCGATCGGGAACTTGTCCACTAGGCCGCCGTAGACGCCCATGATCGACACCGTGCCGCCGTTGCGGCAACTGAGGATCGCCTCGCGCAGCGCGTGCGCGCGCTCGGTCTCCAGCCGTGCCGCCTGCTTGACGCGGTCGTAGCCGTGGATCAGGCCGGCGGAGTGGTGGGCCTCGAGCCCGACGCAGTCGATGCACGCGTCGGGCCCGCGCCCGCCGGTGAGCTCCTTGAGGACCGCCGGGACGTTGACCTGCTCGTAGTCGATGACGTCGGTGGCGCCGGCCTCGCGCGCCTTGTCGAGCCGGTAGTCGAAGCGGTCGATCCCGATCACGCGCGCGGCGCCGAGCATGCGCGCGCTGGCGATCGCGAACAGCCCGACCGGGCCGGCGCCCCAGACCGCGATCACGTCGTCGAACTGGATGTCGCACGCCTCGGCGCCCATGTAGCCGGTCGGGAAGACGTCCGACAGGAACAGCACTCGGTCGTCGCTGAGGTCATCGTTCTCGATCCTGATCGGCCCGACGTCGGCGAACGGCACGCGCGCGTACTCCGCCTGGCCGCCCGCGTAGCCGCCGGTCAGCGCCGAGTAGCCGTAGATCCCGCCCGGCGCGTGGCCCCACAGCTTCTCGGCCATGCCGGCGTTGGGGTTGGAGTTCTCACACAGCGAGTACAGCTCCTTCGCGCACATGCCGCAGTTGCCGCACGCGATCGGGAACGGCACCACCACCCGGTCGCCGACGCCGAGGTTCGAGACGCCCTTGCCCACCTCGACGACCTCGCCCATGAACTCGTGCCCGAGGATGTCGCCCTTGGTCATCGTCGGCACGTACCCGTCATAGAGGTGCAGGTCCGAGCCGCAGATCGCCGTCGAGCTGATCCTCACGATCGCGTCGCGGTCGTTGAGGATCCGCGGATCGGGGACGTCCTCGACCTGGACCGTGTTGCGACCGCTCCAGCAGACCGCACGCATCAGCGATCCTCTCCGAGCGGCTGCGCCGGCTGGCGCTTGTGCAGGATCTGACGGGTGGAGGACGGGCCCTCGGGCGACGTCGCCGACCGCACAACGACACCGGTTTCCATGAGCGCCTTGAACCGCCGCAGCTCGTCCTCGATCCGCTGGTCGGGCGCCCGCCCGAGCAGGCTCCCCGCGGCTTCCCCGAGCGCGCCGCCGCGCACGTGTGGGTCGTGGTCGACCTGGACCTCGGTCCCTCGGTCGCCGGGCGCGGGCGTGAAGCGCACGCCGCCCGAAGCCTCGACGTCGGCGCGGTTGAACGCCGTCCAGTCGAAGTCGCGGAACGCCCGGCGCACTTCTTCAGCCGGCCGGCGGATCGTCACCGCCGTCGTCACGCGGCCCGGCGCGTCTGCGGCGTCGTGCTCGGCGCCCTCGCCGGCACTCCCACTGCCGGCGCGGACGTGCGACCCCTCGGCGCGGGTCAGAAGGACCGCGGTGACCAGGTCCGCAACCATGATGCCCCCTACTAGTCCGGCGGCGGCGATCAGCCGCGTGCCGTCGGAGCGCTTATGCCTATAGGCCCGCGCGAGCAGGACCAGGTCCATCGTGTCGCCGGCGACGCGCGACCACACGCCGATCCGCCGCTGGCGCATGGCGACGATGTTCAGGGTCGCGACGTGCTCGCGGACGCCGACCGCGATCGTCCAGCCGACGGCGTCCGGATCCGGTCGTACGCCAATCGCGCGCAGGAAGCGCCGTGGCGTCAGCACCATCGGCGCACCGAGCGCCGAGCTGGCCAGCCGAGCGCGTCCGCGACTCCGACAGGTCCGACCGCGCGCCCGGCGCCGCGGGAGGAGGGCCGCTTCATGGCTCGGGGCTGCCCGGCGCGGCGAGCGACGTAAGGAGTCCGATGAAGCTCATGGTCGAGGGGCCGCCCGCTACGAGAGATAGCCGCCGATGGCGCCGACGAGGATCACGCCGCCGACGACCGCGGCGACGACGACAGCGACCGTCGGCAGCAGCCGCCTGCGACGGCCCGCCGCGCCGTCGCCCGGTTCCCGTCCGAGGCGCGGCTCGTCGGTCTGCGTCTCACCCGCAGCATCGAACCGCCGCACGAGCACCACCCAGGCGAGGCTCGCGCCGACGAGCACCGCGGCCCCTACCCACGCAATCCCGCCGATGGCGATCGCCGCGCCGATGCTGACGGCGAGCGAGCCGCCCACCGCTGCGATCGGCAGCAGCGCTGGGGCACCACGATGCGTGGACGGCTCGACCGGCGATCCGGCCGGGGTGACCGCAGTCTTCTGCTCCACCGTCGAGCGGAGCGGGTCGTCGCCGGGAGCAACCGTCACGCGGTTGTGACCCGTTGAGACGACCTCCGCGGCTCCCCGCGCCTGTCGCGGTGACCCGTAGCTCTCGATGAGATCCGTGAGCGCACGATCCGGATCGGCAACGCCCTCCTCCTCGAGGCGCGCCGCGGTCGACGGCGCGACATGCTCGACCTCGGTCGAGAGCCGCAGCGCCATGGAGATCACGGCGAGCGTCCCGAGCGCGTGCACGCCGGCGGCGGTGACGACCGCCCACCAACTGCCCGTGGCGAGCCCGACGATCACGCCGACGATCAGCAGGACGATGAACGTGATGCCGACCAGCAGCCGGTTCGCGGCGAGGAGGGTTGCGACGGTGCGACGCTCGCTCGCGCCGAGCGTGCCGGCACCGCGTGCCGCCTCGACCGGAACAGCCAGGCGGTCGCTGCCCACCGCCTCGCGGAGCTCGTCGGTCAGGAGCTCGTTGGCCTCCGTGCTGAGGTTCGGGTCGTTCGCGCGGACGTCGCGCTCGACGAGGCGCTTGCGGTCGGTCTCCATGCCCGCGCCCTACCACCAGCGGGCGGCGAAGCAGTCACCCGGTGATCAGCGTTCTGACGCGACGCCGTGGGCGCTCCCTAGTGCCGCGCGACCAATGCCAGGTACTCACGCCGGGCGCGCAAGGTCTGCCTCGCCGTTCTGGGTGAGGATGGCAGCGAGCTGGCGTGACAGCTGACGGCGGTCCGGCGCGGCCCTCCCCTCGCGGCGGTCGGCGGGCCACCGGTCGATGGTGGAGCAGTCCCGAGCACGCTGGCGGCTAGACACGCTCGGCTCGATCAGTGGCGCTCCCAGGGCTCGCGTGGCGGCAGGAACGGTTCCTTGTCGGGCGGGTGGCCGGCGTGGATCTGCCGGCCGCGCTCGAGCTCGGCGTTGAGCTCGGCGCCGAGGAGGATCACGAGATTCGTGATCGAGAGCCACACCAGGAACACGATCACCCCGGCCACGCTGCCGTACGTCTTGTTGTAGTAGCCGAAGTTGGCGACGTAGAAGGCGAACGCGGCCGATGCGATGGCCCACGTCGTGCCGTCAGCTCTTGCGCTTTGCCTTGGCGCGTGCGGCGGCGTCGCCGAGTCGTTTGGCCTCGTCCTGGGCGGTGACTGCGGCGTCGCGGCGCTCGAGCGCCTCCGCAGTGCGATCCAGCGTCGAGAGACGCTGGCGCTTGGCGCGCGCGTCGATGGCGTCCTGCTTGGAGGCGGTGGCGCGGTCGGTCGCGGCCTTCCGCGCCCGGGCGGTCTTGCGGACCTGGCTGCGGTTGGCGTCGTGCCTTTGCTCGGCCGTCCGGCGCTTGGGGCCGGCCCGCTGCGAGGCTTGCCTCCGGCGCCCGGCGGCGGTCTGCTTGCGTTCGGCGTACCGCTCGTCGGCGTCGCGCTCGCGCTGCTCGTCGGCGTCGCGCTCGCGCTGCTCGGCGGCGTCTCGGAGGTCGTGCGCCCGCTCACGCTCATCGGTAGCGGCGCGGCGGAGCTGGGCGTCGCGGCGCAGCTCGTCGTCGCCCAGCGTGGCACCGGCGACGTCGCGCGCGGCCGCTCCCGCGCGATCGACGACCAGCTTGCCGCGCTCGCCGCGGCCCGCCAGCTTGACCGTCGTGTCGAGCGGGAGGCGGGCGAGCTTGATGTACCCCGCGACCGCGTGGCGTGGAAGCGACAGAAGGTCCATCTAGCGCCCCTCGGGGTCGATCGCGTCGGCACGCGCCTTGGCGCGTCGCGCCTCCTGCTCCAGGCGGACGAACTCCTGGCGATCTCTCACGCGTTCCGCCTCGGCCTCGCGGTCGACGGCATCCGCCGCACGCTCGCCGGCACACCGGTCGACTTCGGCCTCCGCCCACTCGCGAGCGGCCTGCGCTGCCGTGACTGCGCTTCAACGCGCCGCCGGTCGCGCTCGATCTCGGCCTGCCGTTCGCTCGCCGCGAGCTCGGTCTCGAGGCGTTCGCGCGCGCGCGATCTCCGCCTTCTCGGCGTCCACATCGGCCGCCGCCTGCTGCAGTCGCGCTCCCTCCTGCTCGCGGCTCGCCGCCAGCTCGGCATCGCTCTGCGCCTGCTGAAGGCGGCCCTCGCGGGCCAGCTCCTCGTTGCCAAGCGCCGAGCCCGCGGCCGCCTTGGCCTTACCGGCCAGCCTGCCGACCGGACCGCTCGCGGTCCGCTCCGTCGTCTCTCGGTCGGTCATCGTCTCTCTCTGTGGTTGATTCGCACGTCGTCGGCGGGTGCCCGGCGCAGGCGTCGGCGCAAACGCCTGTTCAGGGATTCCACCGCGTGCCTAGACGACGCCGATGCACGCGACGGCGAGGCATGGATTGCGCGGCGGCCGACGCGATGCGCGCGGGCGCCCGCTATCCGGTCATCGCGCGCGTCTCACGCGGCCTTGGGTTGCCTGAGCGGGTCGCCGATTTCTTTGCCATCGCGGTGCGGCTGGTGGATGCCTACGGGCTGGGCCGCCACCAGGATCTGCTCATCAACGCGTCGTCCGGGCTGCCGGTGCTGCGCCATCTGTCCCTACCGGCCCCGCATTGGTTTTCGCAGCCCTGCTCGACCTGCCTGCCCTATCGCGCCGGCGCGAACCCCTTGGTGATTGGCCTGATGCCGCGGCCCCGACCGCCGCTTGCCGCCATGCGCGCCGCGATCGATGAGGGCGGAGCTTCGACGTCGTGGCGAGCCGTTCGCTCGCGCGCTGGGAGCGCGTGGGTGTCCTGCGACTTCACCAGCCGCTGCCACCAGACGCGCCCGACGTGGACTTCGACCCCTGGAACACCGGTGGAGGGCTGATGCCGGCGACGTGGCTTAGTCGGCATTCGACGCGAGGCGTAGCTCGTCAGCGCCGCGCCGCCGAGCACCGCGATCCCGACCGGGTTGGCGGCGCGCTCGCACGCCACCGCCAGCGCCCAAGGCCACAAGCCGCGCCGTACGGCGAAGCCGCGCGGCCGCGACCGACGAAGGTCGGCCGGGCCCGCGGGCGCCTCGGCTCCCGCTCCGCGCCGGCGTCCAGCCACCGTTGGCTCACCCGCCGCGCAGGGCCGCCTCACCCGCCGCTCGTCGGAACGGCTCGATGTCGTCGCGCTGGCGCTGCGCGCGCTCGACGAGCCCATCGAAATCGACGTCCGGTAGACGCGTCGCGAGATCGGCGCCGTCGCGCAGGTTCTGCCACAGCTGTTTCTTGCCCTCGATGCCGATGGCGAGAAAGTCGAGCTCGGCGAAGCGACTCAGTGGGGAGTAGGAGGTCAGCCGGCCGTTGAGCTTGAGTCGGCCGGCCCGCTCGGCCACCACGGCCAGCGCCGGCTTGACGCGACTCCGGCGCAGCCCCAGGCGATCCATGATCTGCTCGAACGTCACCACGTCGTCGGCGATCGCGGTGGCGACGCGCTGGAGCGCATCGCCCGCCGGCGTGCCGCTGTTGCTGCGCTGCGAGCGCCTGGCGACCTCACGCCACAACACGCCCGCCGCCAGCTGGTCGTTCATGTAGATAGTGAGGAACTGTCCCGCTCCGGATCGAGGCATGACGACGGATTGCCCCTGGCGGCCGCCCCACAAGCCAAGCGTCAGGATAGGGACGACGGCTCTCGGGGTGCGGTGTCGTCGCGGACAAGCCGCGTTTCGCGAGCGCGCGCGTCTGGGGAGTGGACCTCCGGGAGGCAGCGATGGCCGCTCAGGAGACGCTGCACCGGCTCGAGAAGCTGGACGCGGACGATCCGGCCTTCGACGACGATGCGCGACCTTGCCACAGGCCGCGACACCGACGGCTGAGGAAGTCCTGAAGCGCCGTCGAGCCGGGCACCGAGGATCTCGTCGGCACGTAAAACGCCTTCTTTGAGACGTTCTCGACGGCCGTCCGCCCAGCACTGCGACATCTCGGGCGCTGGCTAGAGGACGCCGAGGATCAGCAGCAGCACGATGGTGACGATGGCTGACACGAGCAGGGAGCCGAGACAGCCCAGGCGGTTGGAGAAGAACAGGAACATGTCGGGAGCCGGGGCACTACCCGCCGCTCGCGGCCGCCATGCGCGTGATGGCGGAGAGCCCTGCCGTGCTCGCGATTACGAGCTACCTGTCGTCTGTAAGGCACAACCGCGATTGGCGGCCTGGGACCGTTCCGGAGCGTCGGTACCGCATGCCTGGCGCCGGCGCTCGTGTTCGACGGCGACGCCTGCTTCCGGCGCTTAGCGAGCCTCTGCCACACGGCGGGCACAGGCGCCTACAGATCGACAATCTCCAGGCGTGTGCCGCAGCACGGACGGCGCTCGCACCGCTCCTGCATCCGTGGAAGGCAGCAGCGACGCGCTGACCGCCATCCGCGAGGGGCCTGATCTGACGGCGTCATCGTCCGGCGTGCCTACCGGCCTCATCTCGCGCTTCATCGAGCGCGTCCCGAGCGGCGTGGGCGAAGCTCGTGAGGGGGAACGGGAGCAGGCCTCGAATGCGATCGTCGCGCGCGATCGTCGGGTTGCGGAGCCCCTCGACGAGCGGGCGTGCGACGCTCGCCCGCACCGGCGTGACGAGGTGCAGCCAGTACGAGGACAGCCGCGGGCTGAGCACCGGCACTTCGACGACCAGCGGCCGCTTCGCGCGCAGCCGCGCGATCCGGTGGATCATCTCTCCGTACGTGATTACCTCCGGGCCGCCGACGTCGAAGCTCTCGCCCAGCGCCTCCGTGCGGCCCGCGACGCCCGTGAGGTAGCGGACCATGTCTGTGAGGGCGATCGGCTGGGTCGGGGTCGAGACCCATCGCGGTGCGACCATCACCGGGAGCCGGTCGACGAGGGCGACGATCGTCTCAAACGCGGCACTGCCGCGGCCGACCACGACGGCGGCCCGCAGCGTGGTTACCGGAACGGCTCCGAGCGAGAGGACGGCGCCGGTCTCGGTCCTGCTCCGCAGGTGTGTCGAGAGGTCGGGCGCGTCATCGCCGAGCCCGCCGAGATAGACGATCTGGGCGACGCCCGCCCGCTCGGCCTCGGCGACGACGTTCTCGGCCACCCGCCGATCGAGCTCGGAGAAGTTGCGCGCGCCGAGCGAGTGGACGAGGTGATAGGCGACGTCGACGCCCTCAAGCGCGCCGCGCGTCGATTCGCCGTCGGTGAGGTCGGCGGTGACCGAGCGAACTCCCGCCAGCTCCGGCGCGTTCGTCCGTCGCGAGACCGCGACGACCTCGCCCCGCTGGGCGAGTGCCGGAACGAGCGCGCGGCCGACGAACCCGGTGGCTCCCAGGACGGCGGCTCTCACAGCGGCTCGCCGCCGCCCTGAATGAGCGTCGTGACCCGCGCCGCCTCGGCGATCGGGTCGCCGGGCAGGGCGAGGGCGCCGTTGGCCTCCAGCGCGCCGTTTGCGGCGGCGGCGCCGCCGAGCGCGAGCCGGTGCCGGCCGGCGAGCGCCCGCAGTTGCGTCACGACCGGCTCCAGGCGCTCGCTGCTCACGGTGGCGAGGACCACGAGGCTCGGATTGAGCTGGCGGCTCACCTCCTCGACCGTCTCGATCGGCGCATCGGTGCCGAGATAGACGATCCGCCAGCCCCGCGAGCGCAACGCCAGCCCGAACGCGATCAGGCCGAGGTCGTGCTGCTCCCCCGGCAGGCACGCGAGCACCGCCGTCGGCCCGAGCCCGAGACCCCAGCCGCGCGCCAGGCCGAGCAGTCGCCCGCGCACGACGCTGGAGGCGAAGTGCTCCTGTGCGACCGAGGCGTCACCGCGCAGCCAGCGCTCTCCGAGCTCGCGCAGATACGGCAGGACGACCTCGCTAAGCAGCGTGTCCACGGTCGCCACGGCGAGCAGCCGGTCGAGGATCACCTGCGCCCGCGGCTCGTCGTACCGGTCAAGCGCGTCGGCGAGATCGTCCCGCACCGCCTCGGGACGGAGCGCCACCGGTGCCGCTGCGTCGCCGACCCCGGCCCGCAACGCGAGTGCCGCCGCCTCGGCGGCGGCCAGGCCGTCGGCGAGGTGCTGACGCATGACACGCACGCGCTCGACGTCCGCGGGCGTGTAGAGGCGCAGGCCGCCGGCCGAGCGCACGGGGCGAAGGAGCCCGTAACGGCGCTCCCACGCGCGCAGCAGCTCGGGGCTCACCCTTGAGCGCTTGCTCAGCTCGCCGATCCGGAGGACTCCGTCGCTGTCCATGACCAGACTATACAACATCTGAACAAACACTTGACAAGAACGCGGACGGCGGCTACGGTGCCGCACATGGACAACACCCGTACAAGAGGTGAACAGATGAAGGGACTGAATGCAGTCGCCGCCGCCCTGCTCGTCGTCGGCGGGCTCAACTGGGGCCTGGTCGCGCTCGCCGAGCTCGACCTCGTCGCCTGGATCTTCGGCGAGGAGTTCGGCACCACGAACGCGGCCAGCCGGATCGTCTACGGCCTCGTGGGGCTCGCCGCGATCTATGCCATCGGCGCGCTACTCGCGCAGCGCCGGACCGCGGACGCGCGCCGGCCGGCCACCGCTCAGCGCTAGATCAACACCAGACAGGAGACTCGAACATGAACAAGATCCGCAGCATCTCCACCCTCACCGCCCTGGCGGCCGCGTCCGCCGTGGCGGTCGCGGGGCCCGCAAGCGCCGGCCCGCAGGGGAGCGCCGCTTCGGCGGGCGCGAAGAAGGACATCGTCGAGACCGCGGTCAAGGCCGGGCAGTTCAACACCCTCGCCTCGCTGCTCAAGAAGGCCGGCCTGGTCAAGACCCTGAAGAGCAAGGGCCCGTACACCGTGTTCGCGCCGACCGACGCGGCCTTCGCGAAGGTCCCGCAGGCGACACTCGATGAGCTCGGCGAGGACAAGGCGAAGCTCCGCTCGGTCCTGCTCTACCACGTCGCCGGGCGCAAGCTGACCGCGGCCAAGATCGTGAAGCGCCGCTCGGTCAAGACACTCAACGGCCAGCGCGTCCGCATCCGCGTCCGCGGCGAAACCGTGCGCGTCGGCGGCGCCCGGGTCACCACGGCGGACGTCGGCGCCTCCAACGGCGTCATCCACGTCATCAACAAGGTCCTGATCCCCCGCTAGGACCGCCTCCGGTGCCCGGCGCGGCCCCGCCGCGCCGGGCACGAGGGGAGACGTCCGCCGGCGCGACCGGGTGATACTTGACGAGCAGTGAGGATCGTCCAGAGGGCCGACCTGCTCGTCTGAGACCGTTCCGCCCCGAGGTGTTGAGGGCCCCGCGATCGAGGAGACCATGAGCTCGCACCGGACCTCGTGGTCGTCGCCGGCGATCTCACAATGCCGCAGCTCGTGGACACCGCGCCAGGCGGGGCGGCCTTCGGCAAGCGGAATCCGACGCCGCCTCCCGGCAGTTCGGCCCGCTCGAGCGTTCCGATGCCGGCCAGCGTGCCACGGTACTGGCCACCGTCGCGCGAGCGATCCCAGTAGTGACCGCAAGCTCACCCGCCGTCACGCCCTTCCTCACACCGATGCCCCCGGCGGCCCGCTCCCCCGATGCTGCTGCTGTCACCCAGAGGTGGACGGCCTACAAAGACCGAGCGGCCGCAACGCATCACCCCGCGGGACCACTCCATCAACCATCACGTCACCGACCCGGCACACAGGGTCGCGGACCGAGATAAGCCCGGGTGCCCGCACGCACCGCACTCGCCCCGACTAGCGCGCCCACGGCCCACCGCTCTCACGACGGCCTCTCCCGACGTTGACGCCGAGGACCGGCACAGATAAGCGGCAGTGGACGTCGTGCCGAGCCGGCACGTCGTCATCGACGTGACGCTTGCCTGGCCGGGGCGTGTCAGCCGGCCGCGGCCCGGTGAGCCTCGCCCAACACTCACCGATCGGAGAAGCTCATGCCCCAGCCCAAGCAGCCCGTCACCGACGACTCCATCCAGGTCCGGCAGCTCAGCCATTACCAGTTCACGTGGGTCGCCGGCAAGGCGAACGCACCCGGGACGTGGACGCTGCAGCTCGTGCTCGACCAGGGCGCGTGGGAAGAAGTCCTCACGCTGGACCCCGACGACGCGGACAACCTGCAGGACATGCTTTCGACCGCATCGGTCGTGCACTACGACGTTCGCCGCCGGACCCTCATGTTCGGAACGACACCGGTCGGGAGCGCGTAGCCGCTCGGCGCCCGGCGAGGGTCAGGACGTAGACCGGCGGCATGTCAGAGGCCGAGACGCAGCCGGCAGAGCGGGCGGAGGCGCGGCCCGACCGCAGGGTGGGGGCGCGCCGCATGGAGGACGAGGCGCTGCCGGCCTGGTACCGGACCGCTGCGGCCGCGAGTTGGCGATTCCTGGTGATCGCCGCGGCGATCGCCGTGGTCGTCTATGCGCTGGTGCATCTGCGGGTCGTCGTGCTGCCGATCATCGTCGCGTTGCTGGCAAGCACACTGCTGCTGCCGCTGGTCCGCTGGCTGAAGGACCGCAACGCGCCAGACGCCCTAGCGGCCGCGGTGGCGATGATCGCGGCGGCCCTGCTGGTGGTGGCCGTGGCGACGGCGGTCGCGCCCTCGGTGGCGGACCAGTTCGATGAACTGCGCCCGCAAGCCGAGGACGGCATCCGCGAGGCGAGCGACGTGCTCGCCGACCCGCCGTTCAACGTCAGCGACCGCGAACTCGATCAGACCGTCGACGAGGGCATCGCGCGCCTTCGCGAGAACAGCGGTCCGCTCGCACGCGGCCTACAGAGCGGCGCGGTGCTGCTCGGGGAGATCGTTACGGGCCTGATCATCGCGGTGCTGCTCACGTTCTTCGTCCTCAAGGACGGCGAGCGAATGTGGGGGTACGCGATCGCTCTGGTCGGAGACCGCAGCCGCCGCGACGCCGACGAACTCGGCCGGCGGGCGTACATGGCCCTCGCCGGCTACATCCGCGGCATCGCACTCGTCGGGCTGGTCGACGCCATCCTGATCGGCATCGCGCTGGCGATCATCGGGGTGCCACTCGTCGTGCCGCTGATGATCATCACGTTCTTCGCGGCCTTTGTCCCGCTCATCGGTGCGTTCCTGGCGGGCCTCGTCGCAGTCCTGATCGCGCTCGTATCCGGCGGGCTGGTCGATGCGCTGCTCGTACTGGCGGCGATCGTCGTGGTCCAGCAGATCGAAGGTCATCTCCTGTACCCGGTGCTCATGGCTCGCACCGTCCACCTGCACCCTGCGGTCATCGTCGTCGCACTTGCGGCAGGCGGCGTTCTCGGCGGCATCGTGGGGGTCTTCCTCGCTGTCCCCGTCGCCGGCATCCTCTCGGTCGTGCTTGAGTACTCGCGCGACCGCCCGCCACCCGACTCGCCGCTCCTGGACGAGAGCGCCGCGACCGGCTGAACGCAGCGATCCTCTTGACACTCGCTTGTCGCGCGCATTGCGTTAGCGCCTCGCGCGGACGTCCGGGCGAGTCGACGTAATCGGGGCTCGCCGTCTGCGATCGAACCGCAGGCGCCGCGGCCGTCGTCGTCCGGACCGCGCGCGACGTGGTGCGGACGCGTGCCGGGTTACGACGACGCGTGGAGCACTCAGGATTCATGGAGGAGCTGGCGCACTGATTGGCGTCGCGCTCGCCACACCGGTCGCCGGCGTGGTCCTCCTCGCCTCGTGGCGCGCGTTCGCCTCGCGCCGGACCCCCCGTCTCGAGCCGGAGGAGAGCCCGTGACGGGCGAACGAACACCTGCCCAGCTGTACGCCCTCCTGTTCGGCATCGTGTTGCTCGTCGTCGGCGTCCTCGGCTTCATCGCCGACTCGTCGTTTGGGACCGGAAGCGATGTCGACGGCAGCGACCTCATCGTCTTCGAGTGAACGGCTGGCACAACATCGTGCACATCCTCTCGGGCCTGCTCGGTCTCGCCCTGTGGCGGCGGCGGGACTCGGCGCGCGCGTAAGCGCTGGGGTTCGGGGCGCTGTACCTCGCCGTGACGATCTGGGGCTTCGTCACCGGCGACCAGGTGCTGTGGCTGTTCCCGTCGATACCGCCGACAACCTCCTTCATCTCCTGATCACCGCCGCGGGCCTGGCCGCTGGGCTCAGCTCGCGCGACGTGACGGCGCCTGGGACTCCGGCACGCCCGGTGTGAGGCCGCCGTGGGCGCGGCCCACGCGCGCGGCCGACATGGATCGCCTCGTCCTCCGTCTCCGGGCAGCCCGGCCCAGGGCATGGCCACGGCCTGTCCGCAACCCACGACGCGCACGGTTCGGACCGTGGCGGCTGTCGCCGATGTCGCTGTGGGCGCGGTACTCGCCCTCGTGGCCGCTGCCCGGCGCGGCAAGGCGATGCATCCGCACGGTGAGGTCTACGCAGCGCGGCTCGTCGTGGGCGGGGTGCCCGCGTGCGTTTCTCGCGCTCCCTGGGCCTGCCGCGGCCGCTCCCAGACCTGCTCGGCATGTCGATCCGGGCGCTCGACGCCTACGGACGCGGCCTGCATCAGGACTTCCTGCTCGTGAGCTCCGCAGACCAGCCGGTGCTTCACCACCTGTTCCTGCCCGCGAAGGACCTGCAGCAGCGGCCCTACACCCCCTCCCTGCCTCTACCGCGCCGGAGCCCAGCGGTTCATCGTGGGCGCGCTGCCGCACCCAGACTCGCCGCGCCCCGCGGGCGAGACCGAGCTCGAGCGCGTGCGGACCGCCGCCGCCACCGGCCGCCTGCGCTTCCAGCTCGCCGTGGCGGCGCCCATGGGACGCTTCACGCCGGTAGCCGAGCTGAACGTCGGGCCGCCGCTTCCCTCCCCCGCCGACGCGCTCCGCTGACCGGAGGCGGCGGTCTCGAGCCGCTGGGGCTGTTGAACGAGATGCGCCGCTATGCGTATCCCATGTCCCAGTGGGCATGGGGACGGACCCGCCGCGACGGGGCTCGAACGCAACGCGAAGCCGAGTGCTTGAGCGACGCGAGCGTGCCGTGATCCAGCCACCACGCCCCTTCGTATCCGTCCGCCGGGAGACCAGCGACGCGACCCCGGTAGCGCGGGAGTCCGGAAGTGGACCGGTGGCCATGCGCAGATGCGCTTGCGGGGTAGCTCGCCGGATGATGGAGGAGGGCGCGGTGAGCGTGAAGTGTGGCGATTGGGTCCTGGTCGAGGACGTCGTCGCATACGAGGGACGCGTCGTCCTGGTGATCGGCGTGACAGCCGTAATCAGCGTTACTTGTGAGGACACAGGCGGCGACACTTACCGAGCCGCAGAGCTGCGCTATTGCCGACCTGGCCTCGACGCGATGTCGGTCGATGCCCCGCACAGGCCTGCCTGGCCCCGCTCGCACATGCCGCGCCGTGGCCGCCGCGTCACGCGGTGAGCCGCGCTCGCGCGTGCCCTCCGGGCATCGCGTCAGCGCTGCTATCCGCGCCGAAGCGCGTACGGATCGAGACAGCGAAGCGGTCCGGGTTTCGACCTGTCGGAGCGGTGCGGCGCGTTGGTTGGGTAGTGCGTCGCCATGGTCTCAGACACTCTCGCCCACACCACGCGGGCGGCGCACGACGTCGGACTCGCCGCATGGCTCGGTGGCGCCATGTTCGGGAAGTTCGCGCACAACCCGGCGCTGCGACGGATCTCCAGCCGACCGGAGCGCGGCGCGGTCGCGAACGCGGCCTGGAACGGCTACAACGTCGTCAACGCACTCGGCCTCGGTGCCGCCGCCGCCGGCTGGGCCGCGGCGCGCGCGACCGAAACCCGCCCCGACCAGCTCTCAGCAAGAGAGCGCACCCTCTCCACGCTCAAGGACGGCCTGATGGCCACATCGGTCGCGAGCGGGCTCGTCAACGGCATTCAGGGCGCCCGGCTGGCCAAGCTCGCGCCAGACGGTGCCGTGCCCGTCGAGACCGGCACCGAGCCGGCTCCGGACACACCGCCAGAGGCCGCCCGGATACAGAAGACACTCGGCACGCTGGGCACCCTCAACATCGTAAGTGGCGTCGCGCTAGTGGCCGTCAACGGTCTGCTTGCCCAGACCGACCACAGCCGTCCGCCGCTACGCCGGGCGCTGCGCTCGAGCAACGGCAACGGCGTGAGCCCACTGACGGTGGCAACCGCCGTCGGCGCCGTCGCGGCCGCCGTCAACGAAGTCCGGCGTCACTAGCCGAGCCACGTAGTCCCCGAGCCCAAGCGGGCGCGGCTACGGGGCTGTGGAGGACCGTCTCGCGGTCGAAGATGCCTTGCAGGCCCGGGCCGCGACCTGGTGGGCGCTGCGGCGCCGTACACATCTGATTCCAACGACAGGAGACCGGCATGGCCGAAGTGCGCACGTCGATCGGCAGGCGGGCATCGACCCGCCGGCCGGAGGCCGAGGCATCATGAGCAGACACCGGTTGGGCGTGACGCTGTTCCTGATCGCCGCGTTCGCCTCGTTCCTGCTCTCGATCGCCCTCTGGTTCACCGACCACCGTGAGGAGGGCGTTTTCGTGGGCCTGTGGGTGCCTTCGATCCTGGCCGCCGGCGGCTTCTGGATGGCCGCGGTGAGGACACAGTGACCGGTCTCGAGGTACTGCTCGCCGTCGCGGGCTTCGCCGCGACGGTGCTCGTGGTCGCCGGGATGATCCTCATCACGCCGCGCGGCAAAGTCGACCTACACGGTGACGCGACGGATCCGCAGGGCTCAGACTTGAGTCGGGCCGATGTGCCCGACCCGCCCCCCGCGTAGCCGCGCCGGACGACACCGCGATATCAAGTGCCGCCGGTCCGGGACCGGATCGAGCCCACCAGCGGCTGGATCGCGACGCGGTGACGAACAGGGAGTATGCGTCCGGCTCGCGTGCCGAACGGCCCGTGGCGTCGCTCCTCCGCTGAGGAGGACACCCCAATGGTCCGTGCGGCTAGCGAATGGCTCGACGCATAAGCCGACACGGACGGCCAGAGGCGTACCTCGAGTACTGGCTGCACGACCTGACCGACTGCCGCACCGACCTCATGCGCTGCTGCTTCCGCCTGGATGCGGTCGTCTGATGGGAAGCTCACGAGGCGCCTGCTCGGGACGAGCAGCGAGCGTCCTCCCGCGTCTCCCCCACGCGCTCGCATCGGACGTCATTGCGACACTGTGGCTTCCACGCGCGACGGGGGCTCGAGGCCGTCACGTTCTGGTCGCCGGCCATTGTGGGCTAACGGCGTCTCCTAGTGCTACGGGTGTCGCCCCGTTTCGCGCTAAAGCGGACTGAGGTCGCGGCCGCAACGGATGGCCGGTATGCGTCCCTTGCACGCGTCCACCGGGCGTCAGAAGAGACGAGCGCATCTAGGCGAGGACGACGTCCGCGTAGGTAGGGTCTTCGCGATGCGCGAGATGAGCGCGAATGAGGCGCGGGCATTTCTCGCGGACGGCGTTCGGACCGCCAAGCTGGCGACGACCCGCGCGGACGGGGCCCCCGACGTCGTGCCCGTGTGGTTCGTGCTCGACGGCGACGAGGTCGTGTTCACGTGCTCCAGCTCGTCGGTGAAGGCGCGGAACCTCGCGCGCGATCCGCGTGCGGCGCTCGTTGTCGACGACGAGGCCTTCCCGCATGCGTTCGTGCGCGTTCGCGGCACGGTTGAGATGGCGGTTCGCCCGGACGATTTTCGTTCCTGGACGACGAGAATCGCCGCCCGCTACGTTGGCGCCGGGCGAGCCGAGGAGTACGGACGGCGCAACGAGGAGTTCGACGACTGCCTGGTCCGGTTGATGCCGGACAGCATCCTCGCGCGCGCCGACGTGGCCCTGTAACAGGGCGTTGGGGCGCGATCATCCGCTGGCCGAGCCAGGTCTCGAGCATGACGCTGCCCGTGCGGAGACGTGCGCGCGGTGACTAGAGTCGCCGCGTGGGATGCAGCTGACCTCGTTCCAGGGCGCCTGCAATCCCGGGTGCGAGGACGTCCAGGCCGCCCGGCACCTTCCCGGACGTGAGTGAACCCCGAAGCGACAGGAGCGCCAGCGCGGCGCACCACGCGGTCACGTCTGGCCGGAGAGTCGTCGCGGCAGTCCCCCGGTTGCAGTGAAACCGCGACGGTCATCAATACGCGCGGTCATCTCCTCCCGGTTATCGCAGCGATGTCGTGTGTACGACTTGTTCCAGTGGCGCTGCTCGAGAGGCTGCGTTCACGCGGGGAAGTGAGCGTCTCGCTCGGTACCCACCTCGCCGTCGCAAAGGACGATCCCCGAAAGCGCTACCCGGGCCGGCATCGACTACTGCAACCGCTGAGGTACGCGGGCGTGTGCTGACGTACTCGCCGTGCTTTCCCGTTCGTCCGCAGCGCAAGCGGAGGCGGTGCCCGGCGGCAGTCTCGCCTTCACGCGAAGGCGCGTGCGGCGCCTCGTCTGTGATCTAGCGACGACTCTCTTGGAGGAAGTTCCGGACTGCGGTGCTGAACTCGTCCGGAGCTTCGATGTTGCAGAGATGGCCCGCGTCCGGCAGGGCGACGAGCCTCGAGCCCGAGATCGCTGCGTGCAGGGCCTCGGCGACAGTCAGGGGGGCTCGCACATCCCGGTCGCCGTACACCAGCAATGTCGGGACGTCAACGTGGGGCAGGACGTCGCGGACGTCCTCGGCAGACGCCTGCGCCATGGCGCGAAACCCGCGCGGATGGAACGCCTGCATGCTGGAGCGGAAGTCGTC
>DATDKF010000304.1:0-4529 GCA_036520135.1 Solirubrobacteraceae bacterium | reverse complement strand
GCCGCAGTCGGGATCTCACGTGGCCTGGCCGCCTTCCACCTCGACAAGCTCGTCGCCGCCGGGCTGCTCCGGGCCCGCCCCGAGGCGCCGGCGGATCGACCGAGGGTGGGGCGCCGGCCCAAGGTCTATGAGCCCTCCGACCTGGAGCTAGGGATCACCATCCCCCAACGCCACTACGAACTGGTCGCAGAGCTGCTGATCGACGCCCTCGCCCGGGCAACCCCCGACGAGGCGCCACTGGCCACCGCCACCCGGATCGCCACCGCCAGGGGGAAGCAGCTCGGCACCCACGTCCGCCGGACCCGAGCGCTCGGGCGACTGGGGCCCGAGCGGGCCCTCACCGCCGCCAGCGAGCTGCTCGAGCAGTACGGCTACGAGCCCCAACGTTCGAGTCAGCACACCCTACGGCTGCGCAACTGCCCCTTCCACACGCTGGCCCGCCGCGCTCCCGAGATCGTGTGCGCGATCAACCGGGCCCTCCTCGACGGCCTCCTGCGAGGCCTCGGCGACCAGCGCGTCCAAGCCGTCCTTGTCCCCCGACCGAACGCGTGCTGCGTCGAGCTTCATGCCCCGCTACCGCCCCGCTGAGCTGACACCATGCGGGTCGGGCCCCGTCCCCTGCTCCGCCGACAGCCCGGGCTTCGGGACAGTCGAACTCCGGCCCGTTGGGCGCCACCTTGGTCACCCCGTGATGCCGCGCATGCCCGGTCTTCTGGCAAGCGGCCCGAGCGACGGCGGCTGGGAAGCGTTTGGCTGGTGGGCGTGACAGGGATCGAACCTGTGACTTCTGCTGTGTGAAGCGAGTGCGGCCCCCACACGCCGCTCTCCAACACCATGCTCTGCACCGCATCATCCCAGCTCGTCGGCACTGACGGGTCGAGGCGACGTCCTGCCGCGCATGGCGTCGCAAGGGAGGTGTGCTGACGGATTGCTGACAGAGGACAGCCAGTCGTCCGTGGATGAACACTCGCAGTTTGGAGCTGCTCGGCATCTCGATCGCCTATCCAACCCGCGGCTTCCACCTCACCCTGCCCGCATCCCGGAGCGTTGCGAGCAGCGGCCCAGCCGCCGGCGTTGGCCGGTCTGCCGGGGTCCCAAGCTAGGGATCTACGTCCCACCTTCCTGGATCCTTGCGCGACAGCGCTCTGCCATCGTCTGGGGTGCCGAGACCTTCGTGTCACAACCCCGCGGGTGGCGGTGTTGTTCAGGACGGCAACGTTTCCGATCAGGGGCTCAACGCATGCAACTCCCAGCGGTCCATCCCATCCTCGAGGCCCGGGACGCGGCCGGCGGCGCGGCCGAGGCGCCGACCCCGCGGCCGGCCGTGGTCGCGGTCGACCTGGTCAAGACCTACGGCAGCGGCGAGGCCGCCGTGACCGCCCTGGGCGGCGTCTCGGCGTCGTTCACGGCCGGCCGCTTCAGCGCGATCATGGGGCCGTCCGGCTCGGGCAAGTCGACGCTCCTGCACTGCCTCGCCGGGCTGGACACGGTCGATTCGGGCAAGGTGCTGATCGGCGACACCGACATCACGCGGCTCAAGGACAAGCAGCTGACCCGGCTGCGGCGCTCCGCGATCGGGTTCGTGTTCCAGTCCTTCAACCTCCTGCCCACCCTGACCGCGGCGGAGAACATCGAGCTGCCGCTGCGCATCGCCGGGCGCCGGCTCGACCGCGACTGGCTCGACGGCATCGTGCGCGCGCTCGGGCTCGGCGACCGGCTGCGCCACCGGCCCTCCGAGCTCTCCGGCGGGCAGCAGCAACGGGTCGCCATCGCCCGCGCCCTGGTCACCCACCCCGTCGTGGTGTTCGCCGACGAGCCGACCGGCAACCTCGACTCGCGCGCCGGCCAGGAGCTGCTCGGCCTGCTGCGGCACAGCGTCACCGAGCTGGGCCAGACGATCGTGATGGTGACCCACGACCCGGTCGCGGCGTCCCACGCCGACGGGGTGCTGTTCCTCGCCGACGGGCGCCTCGCCGGCGAGCTCGAGAAGCCGACGGTCAGCGCGGTCCTCGACCGGCTCGGCGGGCTGGAAGAGGGTCGGTGACGCGGTGCTGCGCGCCTCCCTCAGCGGGCTGCTTTCCTACCGCGGCCGGCTGACCGCGACCGTCCTCGCCATCGTGCTCGGCGTCGGCTTCGTCACCGGCACGCTGGTCTTCACCGACGCTTTGCGCACCACCTTCTACGACCGCTTCGCGCAGGCGGAGCGCGGCGTCGACGCCGCCGTCACCGCCCGCGACGACGGCCGGCTCGACGAGACGGCGCTCGACGCCGCCCGCGCGGTCCCGGGCGTCGCCGTCGCCGAGCCGCGCCTGGCCGACCAGGTGCGCATCCTCGACCGCGACGGCCGTCCCCACGCCCCGGACCGCCGGGAGCGGACGCTCGGCATCTCCGTCGCGGCCGACCCGCGGCTGCGCTGGCAGGACGCGACCAGCGGGCGGCTGCCCGCGGCCGCCGGCGAGATCGCCGTTGACGCGGCCACCACCCAGCAGCTCGGCCTGCGCGAGGGCGACAGCGTGCGGATCGCCGCCGAGGGGCGGGTCGAGACGTTCACGTTCGTCGGCACCGTCGACCCGGGTCTCGGCGCCGCCTTCCTGAACGACGAGGGCGGCGGCGTGGCCGCGATCCCGACCGAGTCCCTGCGGCGGCTCCTCGGCGCGCGCGGCTACGACCGCATCGACCTGGTCGCCGGGGACGGCGTCGGCCAGGCGGCGCTGCGGCGCGACGCGGCCGAGGCCCTCGGCGGCGCCGTCACCGTGCGCACCGGCGACGAGCTGCGCCAGCGCGCCGCCGAACAGGTCGCCAGCCAGGCCGGCCAGCTCAACACCGTGCTCCTGCTGTTCGGCGGGGTCGCCCTGCTGGTGGCGGCGTTCGTCATCTACAACACCTTCACCATCCTCGTGGCCCAGCGCAGCCGGCAGCTCGCGCTGCTGCGCTGCGTCGGCGCCGCGCGCGGCCAGGTCTTCCGCACCGTGCTCGGCGAGGCGGCGGTGCTCGGCCTGCTGTCGTCGCTGCTCGGCCTCGGCGCGGGCTTCGGCGTCGCGCTGGGCCTGCGCCAGCTCCTCGCGAGCCTGGGCGCGGACGACGCGCCCGCGTCGTTCGGCCTCACCCCCGCAACGGTCCTGATCGGCGTCGCGACCGGGCTGGCCGTCACCGTCGTCGCCGCCATCCTGCCCGCGCGCAAGGCGACCAAGGTCGCGCCCCTCGCGGCCATGCGCAGCCAGGCGGTCGCGAGCGCGACGCGGCCCGGCTGGGTCGCCGGGACCGCCGCCGTCCTGCTGCTGCTCGCCGGCGCCGGCGCGCTGTGGCTGGCGGTCGCCGCCGGGAGCATGGTGGCGCTCTTCGCCGGCGGCGCGCTCACCGCCGGGAGCCTGGTGCTCGGCAGCCCGCACCTGGTCGGCCCCGCGGGCCGGCTGCTCGGCACGGTCAGCGGCCTGACGCGGCGCGTCCCCGGGCGGCTCGCGGTCGCCAACGCCACCCGCAACCCGCGCCGCACCGCCGCGACCACCACGGCGCTGATGATCGGCGTCACCCTCCTGAGCGCGTTCGCGACCGGCGCCGCCAGCCTCAAGGCGTCGGTGACGGCGGCCATCGCCCAGCAGTTCCCCGTCGAGTTCGCCCTCACCAACAGCTTCGGCGAGACCGTCCCGCGCGCGGTGGTCGAGCGCCTGCGCGAGCGCGGGGACCTCGACGTGGTGGCCCTCCAGCGGACCGCGACGTCCGAGATTGGCGGCGGGCGGACCACCGCCATCGGCGTCGACGGCGGCTACCTCGACGCCCTCCGCGGCGGCGCCCTCCCGCAGCCGGTCACCGCCGGCAGCCTCGGCGACCTGCGCGACGGCACCGTGGCGGTGAGCGCCCGCCTCGCCGCCGACGACGGCCTGACCCTCGGCGACACCCTCGACACCGCCGCCGGAGGCCGGCGCGCCGAGCCGCTGCGCGTCGTCGCCATCTACGGCTCGGCCGACGCGCCCAGCTCGATCCATCTCACCCTCGACGAGCACCGCCGGCGCTTCGAGGGCGGCTTCGAGACCGTGCTCGTCTCCGCCGCCCCCGGCGTCAGCGCCGCCGCGGCGCGCGGCGCCGTGCTCGACGCGGCCAGCGCCTACCCCGACCTCGACGTCGGCGACCAGGCCACCTACGTCGAGCGGCTGACCAGCGAGGTCAACGGCCTGCTCGCGCTGGTCGGCGGCATGCTCGCCCTCGCCATCGCGATCGCGCTGCTCGGCATCGCCAACACCCTCAGCCTCAGCGTGGTCGAGCGGGTGCGCGAGTCGGCCCTGCTGCGCACGCTCGGGCTCACCCGGGTGCAGCTGCGCGCCATGCTCGCGGCCGAGGCGGTCCTGACCGCCATCCTCGGCGCCGCGCTCGGGCTGGGCCTCGGGCTCGTGTTCGCCCGGGTCGCCGTCGCGGCGGGCCGCGACCTGGACCTGACCGTCTTCGCCGTGCCCGTCGGCCAGCTCGCCGCCGGCGTCGCGGGCGCGGCCGTGATCGGCCTGCTCGCGTCGATCCTGCCCGGCCGCGCCGCGGCA
>DATDKF010000303.1:0-8541 GCA_036520135.1 Solirubrobacteraceae bacterium | reverse complement strand
TGGCACTACGGGTACACGCTCAACCCGCGCTCGACGCCGCGGCCCGCCGCCGAGCACCCGCTGCCGTCGTTCGTGCCCGACCGCTTCGCGCCGATGCTCGCCCGCGCCGCCCAACGCTGGAACGTGTCGGCGGCGCTGCTCGCCGCGCAGCTCTACGTCGAGAGCAACTTCAACCCGTTCGTCACCAGTCCGGCCGGCGCGCAGGGCATCGCGCAGTTCGTGCCGGGCACCGCCCGCGCGCTCGGGCTGACCGACCCCTTCGACGCCGAGCGCGCGATCGACGCCCAAGCGCACCTGATGCGCGACCTGCTGCGCCGGTTCGCCTCGGTCCCACTCGCGCTGGCCGCCTACAACGCCGGGCCGGGAGCCGTGGCGCCGTGCATGTGCGTCCCGCCCTACCCAGAGACGCGCGGATACGTCGCGCGCATCCTCGGGCTACTCCAGGGCGCCGGCCAGCTCCCCGCCGGCGCGGGCCTCCAGGTGCGGCTCGTGAAGTGAGAAGCGATCACGCTCGCTTGAGCGGCTCAATCGCTCAGAGTCTCTCATCGTTGAGAAAGACACGACTGGCTCGGCACCCCACGCGACCCGACCGCGCGGTTCGCGACGATCGCACGCCTCCAAGCACTAAGAATGCCGGCGCAACGCTCCGATGTGTCGAGTGCAAATACTGCAATAGTGGGAACGCGCCAGAAGTTGCCCGATCTGGGCGCGTTCCCTGGACGCTCGTAAAGCGGCTCGCGCGGTGTCCAGGCAGAACAGACGCCTATTGCTCGGCACTACTGGCAAGATCTCCCGCACAGCGAGCTGGCCATGCAGCTGGGTCTTGCCGAGGTGACGGTTCGGGTCAGAGGTCACCGTCTTCGGCGTCGGCTGCTCAACACACTGGTGGAGGTATGAAACCAATCAAGAACATCGACGATCCGCGCTACGTCAAGGCGATGAGCCATCCGCTCCGGGTGCGCATCCTCGCCATGCTCGACGAGCGCAAGGCGTCACCGAACCAGCTGGCCGGCTGGCTCGGCGCGAGCCTGGGGACCGTCGCCTATCACGTCCGCACGCTCGAGCAGCTGGGGCTGATCGAGCTGGTGGACGAGACGCGCGTCCGCGGCGCTGTGGAACACCACTATCGCGCCAGGCAGCGGCCGAACGTCACGGCCGAGGGCTGGGAGCAGGCGCCGCCGATCGCCAAGCAGGCCGCGGTCGGGTCGTCGCTCGACGTGATCGCCGAGTACGCGCGGGCCTCGGCGGCCGCCGGCGGCTTCGACCGCCGCGATGCTCACCTCGCCCGTGGGCTCTACAAGCTCGACGCCCGCGGCTTCGCGCAGCTCTCCAAGGCGATCAGCAAGCTCGTCGAACAGGCCGAGAAGATCGAGACGACCGCGGCCGAGCGCATCGCGAAGGACCCGCACGCCGATGACATCGTCGAGGCCGGCCTCGGGATCATGCTCTTCGACGCCGTCCGGCTCTCCGCGTCCGAGGACGGGGATCGCCGCAAGTCCGGCACGCGCCGCACGCGGGCGCGCGCCACCGCCGACCGCTAGGTCCCGTCCGCTCCGGCGCGCGGATCGCGTGCGCCGGAGCCGCAGGGGTCAGGTGCCCGGCAGTCGTGCGGTGAGCACGTCGGGGCCGACGAGTCGCACGCCCGCGACGTCGCCGACGTCGACCGGAACCGCCTGACCGCCGCTGCCGGTGGCGGGATCGAGCCGGAACGCGCGCAGCGGCACCCGACGGCCGGAGGTCATCACCAGCTCGACCCGGTAGCCGGTCGGCGGGCGGTTGGGGTAGAGGCCGACGTAGATCCACGACGGCCGCCCGCGATAGGCGTAGACGAGGCCGGCGCGCGCGCCGCCGGCGTCGCGCAGCCGCGCCGCCTCGAACGAGCTGCCGTTGGCCGCGGCGAGCGTCGCGCGGTACTGCGCCGCCAGCCGGCGGTCGTCGTTCGTAGCGCCCAGCACGATGCCGGCCGCGAGCGCGGCTGCGGCCCCGGCCGCGGCGATCGGGACCAGCAGGCGGCGCAGTCGGCGCCCCGGGCGCTTCGCCGCCGGCTCCGGCCGCAGCTGCGCGAGCACGCGCGACTCGAAGCCGGGCGGCGGCTCGTGCACGGGCGCGAGCAGCATCAACTCGTCGGTGACCGCGGACAGCTGCTCGACGGCCGCGCGGCACTCGGCGCACTCGGCCAGGTGGCGCAGTGCGCGGGCCCGGTCGGCGCCGTCCGCGATGCCGAGCGCCAGCTCGGCCGCGAGCTCGCGTGTGTGCTCACAGCCCATGCTCCACCCCCAGTGTCGCGCGCAGCTTGGTCATCGCCGCCCGGATCCGCGTCTTGACCGTGCCCAGCGGGAGCCCGTCGAGCTGCGCGATCTCGCGCGCCGTCCTGCCGCCGTAGGCGGCGAGCACGAGCGCCCGCCGCTGGTCCTCCGGCAGTGCCGCGAGCGCGGTCCGCAGCCGCTCGCGATCGGGCAGGTCGAGCCCGGCCTGCGGCTCGGGGGCGTCGAGCCGGGCGACGATCGCGTCCGGTTCGAGCGGCGTGGCCGGGCGCATGCGCGCGCGGTCGAGTGCGACGTTGCGCGCGATCGTCAGCAGCCAGGTCGGCACGCGGCCCCGTCGCGCGTCGTAGGTCCCGGCGGACCGCCACGCACGCACGAACGTCTCCTGTGCGACGTCCTCCGCGAGCCCGGGATCGTGCAGCATCGTGAGCGCCAACCCGTACACGCGCGACTGGAACCGCCGGACGAACGCAGCGGCCGCGTCCGGGTCGCCGGAGCCCAGGCCCGCGAGCAACGTCTCGTCGGAAAGACCGTCCATTCTCCTGGACTCAGTATCCGTATCCGCCCGCGCCGCCGGAGGTGGGCGTCGCCGTGGACGCCGGCGCCGTGCCCGCCAGTACGACACGCCAGACGAAGCGCCGGCCGCCGAACTCGTCCTGGAACCCGTCGCCGGTGATCGATCCCGCGGAGTCCTCGGAGAACGTGTAGAGCGGCCGGCCGTCCGCGGCCACCTGGCGCGTGCCGTCAGGCCGCTTGACGACGGACAGCTTCCCGGCGCCGTCGGCGGCCGTGGGCTTCGCGCCGCCCGGCGCCAGCGGCTGCCAGAACGCCGTGCACTCACCGGTGCAGCGGATCTTCTTCGCGGTGTCCTGGTCGGGCGTGTACAGCGCCGTGCCGCTGCCGTCGACGAGCACCTCGCCCAGGCCGTCGACGTGCTTGATGGCCACGGTGTCGGACGTCGAGGCGGCGCCGCTCGCGGCCGACGACCCGCTGTCGCTCCCACAGGCAGCAAGCGTCAGCGACGCGACGGCGGTGGCGGCGAGCGTGAGCAGGTTGATGGGGCGGTGGCGCATTGTCGGCTCCTCGGTCACGATGACTGCAACCGGTACTACCGCCGCACCGCCGCCGCGGGATTGCCTGGACGCCGCGATAAGTGGGGCATCGCCGTCGCGGGATTGCGTGAAGGCGCCCCGGCGATGGGGTCGAGCATCGCCGGGGCGCGCGCACCGAGGGATGACGCGGTGCTGCCCGCAGCGTACCTCCTGATCGTTCAGGATGCCTGACTGGCTACGCGAGTGCCGCGCAGACCGCGGCGATCGCGTCGTCGATGCCGGCACGGTCGACGTCGAGGTGCGTGACGGCCCGGACCCGACCAGGCCCGATCTGGCTCATCTGCACGCCGGCGCGCTCGAGCTCCGCACACAGGCCCGCGGGATCGCGGCAGCCGAAGACGACGATGTTGGTCGCGACCTGTTCCGCGTCGATCTCGATTCCGTCGATCTCGGCCAGGCCCTCGGCGAGCGCGCGGGCGTTCGCGTGGTCGTCGGCCAGCCGGTCGACGTGGTGGTCGAGCGCGTACAGCCCGGCGGCGGCGATGATGCCCGCCTGGCGCATCGAGCCGCCCCACATCTGCTTGTAACGCCACGCCTCGTCGATCAGCTCGCGCGAGCCGGCCAACACCGCCCCGACCGGCGCCCCGAGCCCCTTCGTGAAGTCGAGCCACGCCGTGTCGAACATGCCGGCCCAGTCGCGCGCCGGCACGCCCGTGGCCACGACCGCGTTCATCAGCCGCGCGCCGTCGAGGTGCGCCCGCATCCCCGCCTCGCGCGCCGCCGCGACCACCTCGCGCATCTGCTCGAGCGGCCAGATGTGGCCGCCGGTGACGTTCGTGGTCTGCTCGAGCGAGACCAGCCGCGAGCGCGGCATGTAACGGTCGGCGGGCCGCACGTGGGCGCGCAGCGTTGCGGCGTCGAACATCCCGCGCTCGCCGTCGACCGGGCACAGCACGGCGCCCGAGATCGACGCCGGACCGCCCGCCTCGGCGATGATCGGGTGGGCGGTCCGGTGCAGGATCACCTCGTCGCCGCCCGGCCGGATGTGCAGCCGGAACGCGATCGCGTTGCACATCGTGCCGCTGGGGAGGAAGACCGCGGCCTCGTGGCCGAGCAGGTCGGCCACCCGCTCGCACAGTTCGATCACCGTCGGATCGGCGTGCTTCTGCTCGTCGCCCACCTCGGCCTCCGCCATCGCGCGGCGCATGGCGGGCGTGGGGCGCGTCTGGGTGTCTGAGTAGAGGTTGACCACGGCGCGGCACGCTAGCGGTGGCGGTGGCGCGGGCGAACTGCGGCTGGGTAGGGAGGCGGCGGGGTCGGCCGCCGTGCGGCCCTCTGGCGACTTTGCCTGACATACGAAGGCAAAGTCGCCAGAGACCTCGCCACGCGGCCGATCGCTCGCCCTCCCTACCCAGCCGGGTTGACCTACCGGTGCTTCTTGGCGTTCCGCGCAAATACCGCAAACGCCTTGCGCGGCGTCCCGTTCGGATTCACCAGCCCGGCGTCGAACCGCGCCCCGCGCGGCGCGCCGTACCACTGGTACACGAACAGCTGCGTGATCTTCGAGCGCATGCCCGCCCGCCGCCGCGAGTACTTGCCCGCGAGCTTGAACATGTACTTCGTCCGGTTGGCCGCGCGCTTGGGGTCGTACTTGCGCAGCCGGCTGCCGGCGAAGCGGACGATGCCGCCGGTCTCGGTGAGCCACACCTCGCCGGGCACGGTCGCGAGCATCCGCCGCGTGTCGCCCGCCGTGCGGTAGTTGACGTCCTGGTAGTTGTGCAGCCCCCACAGGCGCGGGTGGCCCTTGGCGCGGCGCAGGAACGCGCGCACGTAGGAGCCGAGGTTCGACGTGTCGAGCACGTCGGCGGCCATCACCTTGTAGCGGCGCTTGCGCGCCTCCTTGCGGAGCACGTCGTAGTAGCGCACGGCCAGCTTGGGCTTGCGGTAGGTCGGCTGGGAGACGTGGTTGACCTCGTTCCATGCCGAGTACGTCCGGACCCACGGGAACGCGTCGTCGAACGCCCGGAACGAGGAGCGGTACGCCTTCGCGCTCGGCGCCCGACAGGACCGGCGCTTCTTGTAGTGGCCGTTGACGTAGCAGCCACGAGCGGCCGAGAACGCGACCAGCACCTGCTGGCCCGCCGCGTGCGCGCGGTTCATATACGCGGTCACGGCGGCGCGGTCGCCCGCGCTCTTGTTCCAGTTCCAGTGGACGATGTAGCGGACGCGCTTGAGCCCGAGCGACTGCCAGCGCGCGCTGTCGAACATCGAGACCCGCTGCTCGCCGAGGCCGACCTTGTACTTGGCCTCCGCAGTTGGCGCTGCAAACAGCGCTGCGAGCAGCACGACGGGGAGCATCTTTCTGAATGCCATGCCCTCTCCATCTCCCGATCCGGCGCTTTGTTGCGTAAAGAGCTCCTAAAGATCGGGCCGCCGCCTTCTCTAACCTCCAGGTAGACCCGCATGGCGATCGAGGCCGAAGCCGTACTCCAGGACCGCGCGGGGCGGCTTGCCGAACAGCGGCGGGGCCTCCCCGACTCGCCCGGCGTCTACCTGTTCCGCGACGCCCGCGGCCGCGTCATCTACGTCGGCAAGGCGAAGTCGCTGCGCAAGCGCGTCGCGAGCCACTTCTCCAACCCGACGCTGTACGGGACGACCGCGCTCACCGACGAGGTCGACCACATCGAGACGCTCGTCGTCGCCACCGAGGCGGAGGCGCTGCTCACCGAGCAGACGTTCATCAAGCAGTACAAGCCGCGCTTCAACATCCGCCTGCGCGACGACAAGTCGTACCCGTACATCGCGATCAGCCTCGACGAGGACTTCCCGCGCGTGTACTTCACGCGCGAGCGGCACCGGCGCGACCGCGCGTACTTCGGTCCGTACTCGAGCGCCAAGCGCGTCCGCAACACGCTCGACCTGCTCGGCAAGATCTTCCAGCTGCGCTCGTGCGAGGGACCGGAGCCGGGCCGGCACTCCGGCTCGCCGTGCCTGGACTACTACATCAAGCGCTGCGGGGCGCCGTGCGTCGGCTACGTCTCCAAGGAGGAGTACCGGCAGGGGATCGACGGCGTGGTCGCGTTCCTGTCCGGCCGCTTCAAGCAGATCGAGCGCGACCTCGAGCGGCGCATGTACAACTCCGCCGGGGAGCAGGACTACGAGGCGGCGGCGCTCGACCGCAACCGCCTGCAGGCCGTGCGCGCGCTGCTCGAGCGCCAGCGGGTCGCCAACGAGGGCGCCGGCACGTATGACGCGGTGGCCGTGTCGTGCGAGGGGACCGAGGCGAACGCGCAGGTCTTCCAGGTCCGCGACGGCGTGCTCAGCGACCGCCAGTCCTTCTATCTCGACAACCACGGCGAGCAGCCGCTGGCCATCGTCGCCGAGGAGTTCATCCTGCAGTACTACGCGAGCGCGCTGTCGATCCCGGCGCTGCTCGTCGTCCAGGGGGACCTGGCGCACGGCTCGGAGATCGCGATCCTCGAGCAGATCCTCGCCGAGCGCCGCGGCGGGTCGGTGGAGATCCGCCCGGCCGAGCGCGGCGCCAAGCGCCGGATCCTCGATCTCGCCGAGCGCAACGCGCGGCTCGCGCTCGACCAGGAGAAGCTCAAGGCCGAGCGCCGCCGCCAGCAGCGCGTCGAGGCGCTCGACGGCCTGCAGCGCGAGCTCCGGCTCGACGCGCTGCCCGTGCGGATCGAGTGCTTCGACATCTCGCACATCGGCGGCACGCACACCGTCGCGTCGATGGTCGTGTTCGAGGGCGGAGCGCCGAAGAAGTCCGATTACAGGCGTTTCACGATCCGCGAGGTCGATCCCGGCGAC
Source organism: Solirubrobacteraceae bacterium (assembly GCA_036520135.1). Classification (GTDB taxonomy): domain Bacteria; phylum Actinomycetota; class Thermoleophilia; order Solirubrobacterales; family Solirubrobacteraceae; genus DASSUW01. Next base: position 1,406 of record DATDKF010000303.1, on the reverse strand, counting down.
GATTATGGCGCCATGGCGGAGGTGTTGTCACGCCGCTACGCGCAGTGGGAGAAGCAGGTCGAGCGCTCGCCGTACGACGCGGAGCGCGACCAGTCGTTCGGGGCGCTGCCCAACCTGATCGTCATCGACGGCGGCAAGGGCCAGCTCGCCGCCGGCCTCGAGCCGCTGCAGGGCTTCCGCGAGCACGGCGTCGCCGTCGTCTCGCTGGCCAAGCGGATCGAGGAGGTGTTCTTCCCGGGCAGCTCGACGCCGCTGCGGCTGGCGCACGACACGCCCGAGCTGCAGCTGCTCCAGCGCGTGCGCGACGAGGCGCACCGGTTCGCGATCACCCACCACCGCATCCGCCGCGACAAGGCGATGACCGAGTCGATCATGGACGAGCTGCCGGGCATCGGGCCCGCGCGCAAGCGCGCGCTGCTGCGGCACTTCGGGTCGCCGGACGCGGCGCTGGACGCGAGCCGCGAGGACCTCGAGCGCGTGCCGGGGCTCCCGCAGAAGGTCGCCCGCGACCTATACGCTCACCTCAACAAGACGGGACGATGAGCTCCACCAACGGGCGCGGCCCCTCCCACCTCCAGGACTTCGTGATCATCTCCGGGCTGTCCGGCGCGGGGAAGTCGTCTGCGATGAATGTCTTCGAGGACGCCGGCTACTTCTGCGTCGACAACCTGCCTGCCGAGATGATCCGTTCGCTTGCCGAGCTGTTCCGGCACCCCGGCTCGAAGGTCGAGCGCGCCGCCGTGGTCTCCGACTCGCGCGGCGGCGAGTACCTGTCGGCGCTCGCCGGCGTGATCGACGAGCTCGACGAGGCGGCGATCGTCCACCGCGTCCTGTTCCTCGAGGCTGACGAGCAGACGCTGGTCAACCGCTACAAGGAGACCCGCCGGCGGCACCCGCTGGCGCCGCACGGCAACGTCGTCGACGGCATCCAGCGCGAGCGCGAGCTGCTCGGCCCGGTCCGCGAGCGGGCCGACTGGTGCATCGACACGAGCGGGCTCAGCTCGGGCGGCCTGCGCCGCAAGGTCGCCGACGAACTGCTCGAGCCCGGCACGCCCGGCCGGCTCGCCGTCACCTTCACGTCGTTCGGCCACAAGCACGGCCCGCCGCGCGACGCCGACCTCGCGCTCGACGTCCGCTTCCTCCCGAACCCGCACTACGAGGCCGACCTGCGGCCGCTCACGGGCTTCGACCGGCGCATCGTGGACTACGTGGGCCGCGACGGCCGGCTGGAGCAGTTCTACTCGCACGTCATCCCGCTGCTGGAGTACCTGCTCCCGCAGTACGTCGCCGAGGGCAAGGCGCACCTCGTCGTGGCGATCGGGTGCACCGGCGGGCGCCACCGCTCGGTCGCGATCGCCGAGCACCTCGCGGCCCGCTTCCGCGGCACGCCGGACTACTTCGTGGAG
>DATDKF010000302.1:0-2283 GCA_036520135.1 Solirubrobacteraceae bacterium | reverse complement strand
AGCAGGCCGCGCTGGCGGCCTTCGGCGAGCGCGCACTGCTGCATGGGGTCACCGGCTCGGGCAAGACCGAGGTGTACCTGCGCGCGGCGGAACGTGTGCTGGCGGAGGGACGGTCGGTGATCGTCCTCGTGCCGGAGATCGCGCTGACGCCGCAGACCGTGGCGCGCTTTCAGGCGCGCTTCGGCGACACGGTCGCGCTCCTGCACTCGGCGCTCGGCGAGGGCGAGCGCTACGACGAGTGGCGGCGGCTGCGCGCCGGCGAGGCGCGGATCGCGGTCGGCCCGCGCTCGGCGGTGTTCGCGCCGGTGAGCGATCTCGGGCTGGTGATCGTCGACGAGGAGCACGACAGCTCGTACAAGCACGAGGGCGACCCGCGCTACGACGCCCGCCACGTCGCGGCCGAGCGCGCCCGCCGCGCCGGCGCGGCGCTGCTCGCCGGGTCGGCGACCCCGCGCCCCGAGACCTGGCGGGCGCTCGGCCATCTGACGCTGACCAGCCGGGTCGACTCCCGGCTGCTGCCGCCGGTGCGCGTGCTCGACATGGTCGGCGCCCAGCATCCGCTGCACCCGCTGACCCGCCGCGCGCTACAGGCCGCCCGCAAGGCGATCGTGCTGCTCAACCGCCGCGGCTGGTCGAACTTCCTCACGTGCCGCGCGTGCGGGAAGGTCTGGGAGTGCCCGCACTGCGAGGTGGCGCTCGTGCTGCACCGCGCCGAGCGGGCGATCGCCTGCCACCACTGTGGCCACCGCGAGCGCGTGCCCAACCGCTGCGACGCGTGCGGCTCGCTCGCGGTCGCGCGCTATGGCGTCGGGACCGAGCGGATCGAGGCCGAGCTGCGCGAGGCGCTCGACGTCCCGGTGTTCCGGCTCGACGCCGACACGGCCGCGACCAAGGACGCCGTCCCGGAGCTGCTCGCGCGCTTCCGCGCCGCCCCGGCCGGGCTGCTGCTCGGAACGCAGATGGTCGCCAAGGGCCACGACTTCCCCGACGTCACGCTCGGCGTGGTGCTCGACGCCGACAGCACGCTGCGGTTCCCGGACTTCCGCGCCGAGGAGCGGACGTTCGCGCTGATCGCCCAGCTCGCCGGCCGCGCCGGCCGCGGACCCCAGGGCGGGCGCGTGCTCGTGCAGACCACAGCGCCCGACGCGCCCGCGATCGAGGCCGCCGCCCGCCACGACACGCCCGGCTTCCTGGCCGGCGAGCTCGAGCGCCGGCGCGCGCTGCGATACCCGCCGTTCGCCGACCTGATCCGCGTCGTCGTCTCCGCGGAGGCGCCGGACCCGGTGCGCGCCGCGGGCGCGCAGCTGGCGGAGGCGATCGCCGCCGGCGTCGGGGAGGCGAGCGAGATCCTCGGCCCGGCGCCGCTGTTCCGCCTGCGCGGGCGGGAGCGCCGCCAGGTCGTGGTCAAGACGATCGAGCGCGCGGTCGCGATCCGCGCGACGGCGGCCGCGGTCGACGCCGCGGCGCGCGACCGGGCGCTGCGCGACGTGGCGTTCTCGGTCGACGTGGACCCGCAGTGACTTCTACACTCGACGGCCCGTGGCCGAAGAGCAGACCGTCCAGTCCGAGGAGACCCAGGAGCCGCGCGAGCGGCTCGACCCAGAGACCCGCGCGCGCCGCGACGGCGCGCTCCGGCACGTGCGCAAGTACGGCGACCCGGCGCTGCGCACCCGCGCGCGGCCCGTCGAGGTCTTCGACGCGGCGCTCGCCGACGAGGTGCGCCGCATGGGCAACCTCATGGACGACGCGATCGGCATCGGCCTCGCCGCCACGCAGCTCGGCGTCATGCACCGGCTGCTCGTCTACCGCGTCGACCCGGAGGCGCCGCTCGGCGTCCTCGTCAACCCCGAGTTCGAGTACAAGAGCGAGGAGCTCGAGACGATGGAGGAGGGGTGCCTCTCGCTGCCGGGCGTGGGCGTCGAAGTCGAGCGGCCCGCCGAGGTCCGCGTGCGCGCCACCGACGAGACCGGGGCGCCGATCGTCGTCGAGGCCTCCGGGCTCGAGGCGCGCGTGATCCAGCACGAGATCGACCACCTGGACGGCGTCCTGATCCTCGACCGGACGAGCCGCGACCAGCGCAAGCAGGCCATGCGCGCCATGCGCGAGGCGGTGGCCGGCGGCTCGCCGCCGGACTCGCCCGCGGTCAGTGCCTAGCACGGTCTACCTCGGCACCTCGGAGTTCGCCGCCGTGGTGCTCGAGCGGCTGGCCGCGAGCCCGCATCGCCCGGCGCTGGTGGTGACGCGGCCGGACCGGCCGAAGGGCCGTGGCCGCCGGCTGCAGCC
>DATDKF010000301.1:0-2867 GCA_036520135.1 Solirubrobacteraceae bacterium | reverse complement strand
AGGAAGATCGAGTTGATGTGCTTCTCGACGGCCGCCTTCGTAAGCACCAGCGACGCGGCGATGGCGCTGTTGCTCTTGCCCTGGGCGATCTGGGAGAGGACCTCGAGCTCGCGCGGTGTGAGCGTCGCGAGCGGCGAGGTGTCGCCGCGCGAGCGGGCTGCGACGAGGACGTCGACGATCCGTGGGTCGATGACCGAGCCCCCCTCGGCGACCGTCTCGATCGCGTCCACGAGCTGCGCCCGGTCGTGGATCCGCTCCTTGAGCATGTAGCCGCGACGGTCCGACCCGAGCTCCAGGAGGGCCAGCACATGATCCGGTTCGTCGTACTGGGAGAGAACGATCACGCCGATCTCGGGGTGCGTTCCGCGAAGGTCGATCGCAACGCGGATGCCTTCGTCGCCCTGAGACGGCGGCATGCGAATGTCCGTCAGCACCACGTCCGGGCTCTCAGCCTCGACCGCCGCCAAGAGTGACGGAAGATCAACGCAGGACGCAACGACCTCGATTTCTGTCTCGCCCGCGAGCATCTGCTCGAGACCCTCGCGGACGATCACGTTGTCGTCGGCAAGAGCAACTCGGATCGGTACAAGGCGATCATGCGTCGGCGGCCGGCCGGGATCGCGCGGGGGGACCACTAGCCGGATCGAGACTGAGGGATCACGCCGAGGACGCTGGTGCCCTCTCCCGGTGCCGATTCGATCGTCAGCGAACCGCCGACGGCCGCTACACGGTCGCGCATGTTCGTCAGTCCTTGACCCGCCCGGTTGCCTCCCGCGGCGAACCCGATGCCGTCGTCCCGAACGGCGAAGCGCAGGGCGCCGTTGTCCACGAGCGTGATCGAGACAGTTCTCGAGCTGGCGTGCTTCGCGGCATTCTGGAGCGCCTCGAGGCAACAGAAGTACACGGCCGCCTCGAGCTCGAGGGGATAGCGGCCAACGCCGTCGGCCTCGACCGTCGTCTGGACGGGATGTCGGCGCCCGACAGCCCGAAGCGCCCTGACAAGACCCTGATCAGCCAGGAGTGGCGGGTAGACTCCCCGCGCGAGCGTGCGAACCTCATCGAGGGTCTCGTCCACCTCCGATCCGAGTTCGCGCAGGAGCGCGGCGCGACGTCCGGGGTCCTCACCTATCAGTTCGTCGACCAGCTGCACCCTCACCCTGAGCGCGACGAGTCGCTGCTGCGCCCCGTCGTGGAGGTTGCGTTGGATCTTCCGCCTTTCGGTGTCGCCGGCGACAACGATCCGCGCGCGTGACTGACGGAGCTCACCCAGCGCGTCGTGCCACGCCGCGTCGAGCTCGACGTTCTCCGCCGCCAACAACGCGATGGCGCCCGCGGCGCGGAGCAGCTCGGGGTCGTCGGCGAGCTGCGCGTCGTGGTCGATCGCGGCCCCCGGGGTTCCGTCTCCGCGCTCGACGATCGTGACCTCGCGCGCGGGCCCCGGTTCGAGCGGCTGGTCGGCAGCGGTCTCGCTCTTGCCATCCAAGAACACCAACCTCAGGTTCGGGTCGCCGAGTGGCTGGCGCAGCATCGCCTCGAGTTCGGGCCGCGACGGGCGGCGCAGCGACTGCCGGACGAGCGTGTGCAGCGTGCGGCCCGCGAACAGCTGCGCGGCGATCAGCGCGAACAGGAAGCCGTACCAGATCACCGAGCGCGCGCCGGCCAGCGCCCACTGGCTCACCGACTCCAGCGCCGTAGCGTCCGGGTTCACGAGCTTGAGCAGGTGCCAGGTGATGTGAAAAGAGATGAACAGCAACGCGATCGGCGCGCCGATCATGAGCGCGCGGCGCTGCGGCGGCGTGCCGGTGACCATCCGCCAGATCAACAGGCCGGCCGTTGCGGTATCGACGGCGATGGCCGCGGCGCGGGCGAATCTGGTGAGATCGACCGCCAGCGGCAGGTTGGCCGTGACCGCCAGCGCGTCGTCGGGACACAGCGCCCGGCAGCCCGAGATCGAGCCATCGGGGCCGAGCTGCGGCACCATCAAGATGACCGCGGTGTACGGAAGCACCACCGCGATGACTGCTGCGAGCAGTATCAGCTTCGCGGCCAGCCCATCCAGACGCCCGGTGGGGAAGGTGAGGATCAGAAGCAGGTTGCCCAGGTAGATCACGTTCTCCCAGTGCAGCGAGATCCCGAAGAACCAGGGGTTGCTCGACGATTGCAGGATGTACACCGCTCCGACGGCGCCGAAACCGATCAGCAGCGGCCCGAAGCGACTCTCCGGGCGCTGCCGCAGCCAATACAGGCCGACGAGCACGGGCCCGAGGATGAAGTCGGCCTTCTGCGCCGCGAGCCACCCCGGATGAGCGAGGAAATCCGCTTCTAAGGTGACCCACACCGCCGCCGCTGCCGCGAAAAGCGCGGCCGCCGCCACGGCCACCTGCCACCATGGCACTGCTCGCCTCGGGGCGTCCCCACTCGAGCGAGGCGACGTCGGGCCCACCCGCGAGCTGTCGGATTCGCTCGTCGTCAGCCTGCCCGTCCCGACCAATGGCCCGGGCTGGTTCCCTGCAACTGACGTGAGTGCAAACCCGTCCTGAAGCGTAAGAACCGCAGGCATCGTCTTCTCTCCGGCGTGCTGAGGCGGATTGTGAGGCCACGATCGTATGCGCCATCTCTGCGAGCCGAATCATCCGGGCAGGATGAAACGGCAGCGCCAAGCGAGAACCTGGCCCGAAGAGAGCGGGCCTGTTCTAGATAGCTAAGGCGGGGCGTGATGAGAAGTTCGGAAGTCAGGGTCCCCATGCGCATCCCAGAGCCGGCGCAGGGCGAGAGATCCGAAGTCTTGTTTCCGGATCAGCGCCCTGGCACCGCAGGATCCCAGTTCATCGGGCGACTCGGACGGATCGTCGATGGAAATCAGAACG
>DATDKF010000300.1:0-2784 GCA_036520135.1 Solirubrobacteraceae bacterium | reverse complement strand
CTCGGCCGGGCGGTGTTCATCCCATTTGTGGGATGCGCAGAAGGTCGCGTTCCGTCACCGTCGTGGCTCAGCGATCGAGGAGAAGAGACCATGGCCATCGGGCCGGTTCAGCTCATCGTGCTCGGCTTCGAGCACCCAGAGTTCCACGGCGAGATCAAAGCCGAGCTCGAGCGCTTGCGTGAGAGCGACACCGTGCGCGTGATCGACGCGCTCGCCGTCCACAAGGACGCCGCCGGAGAGATCGAGGTCGTCCATCTCAGCAACCTCTCCAAGGACGAGGCGATCGAGCTCGGCAGCAAGGTCGGCGCGCTCGTCGGTCTCGGCATCGAGGGCGAGGAGGGCATGTACACCGGCGCCGAAGCGGGCGCGGCCGCGGCTGAGGACGGCATCAGCGCGTTCTCTGACGAGGATGCCTGGGACGTGATCGAGGAGATCCCCAACGACTCCGCGGCGGCGCTGATCCTGCTGGAGCACCACTGGGCGGTCCCGCTGCGTGACGCGATCGTCCGCGCGGGCGGCTACCGCGTCAGCGACGGCTTCATCAGCCCGCTCGACCTCGTCGAGATCGGACTGGTCTCGAGCGAGGAGGCGCAGGAGCTGCACGCCGCCGAAACCGCTCGCGCAACGACATAGCGCACACTCACCACGACCAGAGGAGCACGACATGATGGGATCCCGCAGAGTCGCCCGGCGCACCTCGAGACGCGTCGCGCGGCGGCGCTGAGCAGCATCCTGCACCGTGCCGGCCGCCGCCCCGCGGAACTTCGCGGGGCGGGGCCGTTCCATCCGCAACTTCACCCGTACCGGGGGATGCGGCGCTCCCGGAGATGCGCGAAGGTCAGCGTATGACCGTGCTCGGCGCGTCGATGGTGCAGAACGGAATGAGACGGGTGCCCGGCGGCGAGTTTGCGATGGGCTCGCAGCACTTCTATCCGGAGGAGGCGCCGGTCCGGCGCGTGGAGGTCGAGGGCTTCTGGATCGACGAGCGGCCCGTGACGGTCGGCCAGTTCCGGCGCTTCGTCAAGCAGACCGGGTATGTGACCGTCGCCGAGCGTCCGCTCGACCCGGAGCTGTATCCGGATGCCGACCCTGCCCTGCTGGTGCCCGGAGCGCTCGTCTTCCGCCCGGCGCGGTCGCCGGTGGACCTGTCCGACTTCCGCAACTGGTGGTCGTACACGCCGGGCGCGACGTGGGAGCGACCGGAGGGCCCGAGCAGCGACACCTACACGCGGGGGCGCCACCCGGTCACCCAGGTCGCCTACGAGGATGCCGAGTCGTACGCAGCGTGGGCGGGAAAGGCGCTGCCCACCGAGGCCGAGTGGGAGTGCGCCGCCCGCGGCGGGCTCGACGGCAAGGCCTTCGCGTGGGGTGACGAGGTCGCGCCGGACGGGCAGATGCTGGCCAATAGCTGGCAGGGCGAGTTCCCGTGGCAGAACCTGATGCTCGACGGCTATGCCGGGACGTCGCCGGTCGGCGCCTTCCCGCCCAACGGCTACGGCCTCTACGACATGACCGGCAATGTCTGGGAGTGGACGTGCGACCCCTTCACGGCGAGCCACAGCGAGGCGCCGTGCTGCGGACCGCCGGCCGACGAGGGCATCCCGCGCCGGATCATCAAGGGCGGCTCGCACCTGTGCGCGCCGAACTACTGCCTGCGCTTCCGGCCCGCCGCGCGGCAGGGCGAGGCGGTCGACACCTCGACCGGCCACATCGGCTTCCGCTGCATCGTCCGGGACGCCTGACCGCCGGCCGACGACGCGCGCTGCTCAGCCGCTCGCGAAGTCTCCCGCGTGGATGAGGTCATGCTCGAGCGCGGCCACGAATATCCGCACGTCGGCGCTCATCCGCTCCCGCTCCGCCCGCTCAGGCGCGGCCGCGATCTCAGCCATCCCGTGGCTGAGCTCCTCGTCGTATCGCTCAGCGGCGTCATCGCTGACGGTCACTTCGCGATACGTCCCACACTGCCCGCAGCGCAGCCGCATATCCCATAGGCCCAGGTCGAGCGGCTCCGCCTCGACGGGAACGACTGAATCGTCATAGCAGAGCTGGCACCGGTGCAGAGCTGCCGCGGGCGGCGGCTGACGGCGGACCGACGCCACGCAAACCAGCGCCTGCGGCGTGAGCAGCGCCCACACCGAGAGTCCCGCCACCGCATGACCCGCGGACGAGTTCCGGTTGTATGACGCGAGCCACCCGAGGATCGGGAAGCAGCGGCGCAGGAACCCTGGCTTCGACTCGTCGGCCTTGCCGTCGAACGTGTCCACGGTGCGACCATCTCGCGTTGTGCCCGATCGCGCGTCGCCCGGATGGGATGAGTCGCCGGTCGGCTTGGCCCGGTGGCACTCCGGCCGGCTGACCGAGACACCACGCGAGGCTCCGCCAGCCGGCCCGGCGGGCCTCAGCCCAGCGCGAGTCCGTCGCCGAGGGCCTTGGCGACGAGCTGCGCGCGCGAGCGGGCGCCCAGCTTGCGCATGGCGTTGCGAATGTGCGTGCGAACCGTCTCGTGTGCGATGTGTAAGTCGTCTGCGATCTCGGGCCCGGTACTCCCAAGCGCGACGAGCCGTACGATCTCGCGCTCGCGCGGGGAGAGCGTCCCCGGCTCCGGCTCGCTGGCGTCGGGACGCCGGAAGTGCCGGCCCCAAAGCGAGGTGCTCAGCGCCACGAACAGAACCAGACGGCGGCCGGTCACGACTTCCGTCGTGGCGGCCCACTGAACGGTCACCGTGCTCCCGTCGGCGCATAGGAGCTCGGCTTCGCCGGTGAACCGGCCGGCCGCCAGCGCGG
>DATDKF010000299.1:0-18672 GCA_036520135.1 Solirubrobacteraceae bacterium | reverse complement strand
ACGCCGGAGCAGCTCGTCGAGCCCGAGCAGCTCGACGCCGTCGGCCGTGCTCGCGTACGGGTCGTACGCCACGACCTCCAGGCCGAACGCGCGCGCCTTCTCCGCCACGCGGCGGCCGATCCGGCCGTAGCCGACGAGTCCGAGCGTGCGCTGCGACAGCCGCGCGACGGACTGCGGCGCGGGGATGCCGGTACCGCCGCGCCGCACGGCAGCGTCGAACTCGAACAGCCTTCGCGAGAGCCCGAGCAGCAGTGCGATCGCGTGGTTGGAGATCTCCTCGTGGCCGTACTCGGGCACGTTGCCGACGCCGATGCCGAGGTCCTCGGCGGCGACGACGTCGACGTTGTCGAGGCCGACGCCGTAGCGCACGATCGCGCGGCAGGCGGTCAGACGCTCGAGGTGCGCCCGATCGAGCGGGATGATCGGGCCCGCGAGGATGGCCACGGCCTCGCGCTCGACGGCGAGGTCGAAGGCCTCCTCGGCGGTCAGGCCGAGATCCTGGGTGTCGATCACCTCGTAGCCGAGCGGCTCGAGGACGCGGCGCTCCACGGCGCGGTCGCCGTGGACGCCGTGGTCGATGACGGCGATGGTGCTCATGGTCGGCTCTCCCTTCACGCGGCGAGGCCGGCGTGGGTTGTGCGCAGCTCGCGCTTGAGGATCTTGCCGCTCGGGTTCTTGGGAAGCCCGTCGGCGACGACGACGTACCTAGGGGTCTTGAAGCCGGCGAGACGCTCGCGGCAGAAGGCCGTGATCGCCTCGGGCGCGATGGCCGCGCCGGCGCGCGGGACGACGACGGCGGCGACGGCCTCGATCCAGCGCGGGTGCGGGATCGCGAACACGGCGGCCTCGGCCACGGCCGGGTGCGCGTGGATGACCTCCTCGACCTCGCGCGAGGCGACGTTCTCGCCGCCCGACTTGATCATGTCCTTCATCCGATCGACGACGTAGAGGTAACCGTCGGCGTCGAGGATCCCAAGGTCGCCGGTGTGCAGCCATCCGCCGCGGAACGTCTCGGCGGTCTTCTCGGCGTCGTTCCAATACCCGAGCATCGCTTGCGGCGAGCGGTGCACGATCTCGCCGACCTCCCCCGCCGGGACCGGGTTCCCGTCGTCGTCGACGATCATCGTCTCCACGCTCAGCGCCGCGCGGCCGGCCGAGCCCGCCTTGCGGACCTGGTCCTCGGGACGCAGGACGGTCGCCACCGGCGACATCTCGGTCTGGCCGTAGAAGTTGAACAGCCGGACGCCGGGCAGCCGCTCGCCGAGCTCGGCGAGGACCTCGACCGGCATGATCGAGGCGCCGTAGTAGCCCTTGCGCAGCGACGAGAGGTCGCGGCGGTCGAAGTCCGGGTGGTTCATGAGCGCGATCCACACGGTCGGAGGGCAGAACAGCTTCGTTGCGCGCTCGGCCTCGACTGCGGCCAGCATCGCCGCCGGCTCGGCCTTGGCGAGCAGCACGTTGACGGCACCGAGATGGATGCTCGGCGTGAAGAAGCAGTGCAGCTGCGCGGAGTGGAAGAGCGGCAGCGCGTGGATCTCCACGTCGTCGGGCCTCATCTCGCCGTCGACGAAGCAGCTCGTGTGCTGCGCGATCAGGGAGCGGCTCGTGAGCATCGTGCCCTTGGGCCGCGACTCGGTCCCGCTCGTGTAGAGGAGCTCGACCGGGTCGTCGTCGGCGAGGTCGACCACCGGCTCGGCGGCGTCGCGATGGGTCGTCCAATCCGATAGCTGCTCCCACGCCGCCCGGTCGTCGCCGATGACGCCGCGGACGACGATCCGCGCGCCGGCGGCGTCGATGCCGGCCTCGGCGAGCGGCACGAGCGCATCCTCGGCGACCATCGCGGTGGCGCCGGAGTGCTCGAGGATGTACCCGACCTCGCCCGCGCCCAGCATGTAGTTGACCGGCACGCAGATCAGGCCGAGCTTCGCGCACGCGAAGTACGTCACGACGAAGCCGTACGAGTTGTGGCCGAGCAGGGCGAGCCGGTCGCCCTTGCCCATGCCGCGCTCGGCGAGCGCGTTGGCCGCGCGATTGACGGCGTCGTCGAGCTCGCGGTAGGTTCGGCGCAGCTCGCCGTCCACGATCGCGGTGCGGTCGGGGTAGCGGTCGGCGGAGCGGCGCAGCAGGTCGCCCATCGTCTGGCGGCGCGCGATGTGGTTGGTCACTGGTTCTCTCCTCAGACGGTGGCGAGCGGGCGGGCCAGCCGGCGCTCGGCGATGGCGTGAGCGGCCGCGAGCGGTGTAATGCCGAGGCCGGCGGCCTCGGTCAGGATCCGGCGCGTCAGCGGCTCGATGCCGGCGATGCGCTCCTGTACGCCCTCGCCGTCGGCGCCCTCGAGCTCGGCGGCCACTCGCATCAGGCCGCCCGCGTTGGCGACGAAGTCGGGGACGTAGTCGATGCCGCGGTGCGCGAGCTCGCCGGCGAGCGCGTCGTGGGCGAGTTGGTTGTTCGCCGCGCCGCACACGATGCCCGCGCCGAGCTGCGTGACGGTCGTGTCGTCGAGCACACCGCCGAGCGCACAGGGGGCCAGCACGTCGACCTCGGCGAGCATCGCCTCGCCGGGGCTCATCCAGGTGGCGCCCGGCAGCTCGCCGGCGAGCGCGCGCTTGCCCTCGTCGATGTCGGACACGATCACGCGCGCACCGTCGGCGGCGAGCATGCGCGCGAGCGCCTCGCCCACGTGCCCGGCGCCGACGACGGCGACGCTGCGGCCGGCCAGGCCCGCGATCCCGAACCGGTGCTCGGCGCACGCACGCATGGCGGCGTGCACGCCGAGAGCGGTGAAGGGGCTGGGATCGCCGAGGCCGCCGAGGTCCTCGGGCAGGCCGACGAGGTGCTCGGTCCGCGTGGCCACGAGGCGCATGTCGGCCGGGCTCGTCCCGACGTCCTCGGCCGTGATGTACCGCCCTCCGAGCGCCTCGACGGCGTCGCCGAAGTCCAGCAGCATCGCCTCGCGCGTCTCCGCGGTGAGCTCGGTGCCCGGCTCCACGCACACGACGCCCTTGCCGCCACCCAGGTCCACGCCGGCCACGGCCGCCTTGAGGGTCATCCCCTCGGCGAGGCGCAGGGCATCCGCCACGGCGTCGGCGGGGTGCGGGTAGGTGGTCAGCCGGCACCCGCCGAGGGCGGGCCCCAGCACGGTCGAATGCACTGCGACGATCGTGTATGCGCCGCTGCGTGCGCCACGGCGCACCTGCAGCAGCTCGTGGTCGAGGCCGGAAAGGCCCATGTCGTCTCCTCCGAGGTCGGTCAAGCTGTGATCCAGCTTGGGCGACCGGGCGTCCCGGTTCTTCCGACGTCTGTCGGAAATGCGGCGGTCGCCGTGCGACAGGCGCTACCGCGTGAGCCGGGAGAGCCGCAGGCCGAGGTGCAGGGCGAGGCGGTCCTCCCCGACCTTCAGGCGCGCGCCCGTGATCTCCTCGATGCGCTGGAGCCGGTAGTACAGCGTGGCGCGATGGAGGTTGAGCGCCTCGGCGGTGGCCTTGACGTCACCGGCACGGTCCAGGTACGCCTCGAGCGTCTCGACCAGCTGCTCGTGGGCGCCGTCGCGCAGGAGCAGGACCAGGCCCGGATGCAGCGCCTCGTCGTCGAGGTCGTCCGGGAACCGCGCGAGCGTGCGGTAGACGCCGAGCTCGTCCCACGCTGCGACGCGCCCGAAGCGTGCGACGCGTTGGGCGACGGCGAGGGCGTCGCGCGCCTGCCGGTAGGACCGCCGTGCGGCGGGGAGCGGGTGCGCCCCGCCGATCCCGACGCGCGTGACGGCGTCGATCGCCTCGGCGCGCACAGCCTCGTCGGCGAGCGAGAGCAGATTCTCGGCGAGGTCGCGCGGCGACGCCGCCGACGCGTCGTCGAGCGCGATGACGAAGACGCCGTGGTCGCCCTGGCGCAGCTCGAGCCCACCGCGGGCCGGTACGAGCCGGCGCAGGCGGTCGAGCGCAGCTCCCAGGGCGATCTCGCAGCGCGCCGGCTGGGCGTCCGCCCGGATGACCAGCACGGCCACGCGTCCGGCCTCCAGGAAACCCTCATCCGCCAGCGCGCGAGCAGCCTCCTCGGCGTCCGCGCCGTCGTCGCCAAGCAGGTGCGTGAGCAGCCACCGCTCACGCTCCCGCTCGAGCTCGTGGAGACGCTGTTCGCGGTAGAGGACGTTTGCCGCCGCGTTCGCCGCCTCTTCCGCCTGCGCGAGCTCCGCCGCGCCGAGGGTCTCCTCCGCGTCGACGATGAACATGAAGCCGAGCAGCACATCGCGTGCGCGCAGCGGGATGCACACGCGCGCCGCGGCGCCGAGCTCCGGGTTCGCCGGCAGCCGCACCGGCCCGTCGGCGTTCTCGATCCCGAACGAGAAGGCCCATTGGAGCGCCTCGTCGGTCACGCGCCGCGTCAGGATCGACCGCATCCGCGCCGGATCCGGCTCCTCGCGGTGCGGGCTGTGCACAAGCCAGCGGATCTGCCGGTCGTCGACGGCGACATCGCGCCCGATGTCCGCGGCCAGCGAGTCCACGATGATCTGCAGCGGTGCGTGGGTGCTCACGCCGTCACATCATGCCGGACCCCAGCGGCGCGACTGGCCCCGCGGTCGAGCCCGTCGCCTAAGGGTGCGTTGCCTTGCCGCGCTGGACGCGAGTCGGCGTACCACCGCTCTCAGGCCGGAACTGTTGGCCGCAGGGCCAGCTTCGACCCACACTACTCCCTTCGCACCGCTCAAGACGGCCTGCCGGCCGCGTCGGCGCGAGGCGAGGTCCGGCCACCGACGCCGCTCGTGAAGGATTGCTCGAGCTCCCGCGCTACGCGGGACGCCAGCCACACCGCCGCCGGGCCCTTCGCAAGCCAGCGGCCCTCCTCCGCCCATGCCGACGCCCGCGCCGCCGCCAACGCCGTCTGGCCTCCGCGGGGATCGTTGGCTGCAAACCAGGCCAGAGCCTGCTGCAGTGAGGCACGCACAAGCGGCGCGGAGAGCTCGGGGAACACCTCGGCCGGCGACGGACCGGCCAGAGGGCGTCCGACCTCGCGGCCGATCGCCACGTCGAGCACGAACCAGAAGCGTGGCTCTTCGCTCGGGTCATAGACCACGTGTTGAGCCATCCGCGGCCCGGAGTTGAGGTTGAGCTGGAACGCCGGGCCGAGCGCGTCGTCGAGATCCTCACGCGCGTAGATGACAAGCTCGAGGCCTCGCACCGGACAGGAGAGCGCGGGGTGCGAGACGCGGGCGGCGAGGTGTTCGCGCTCCGCGCGCGCAAGCCGCACCGTCGTCACGACCTGGACGTCGAGGTCACTCGTCGCCGGATCGAAGTCGCCGAGCGCGCCCGAGCCGAACAGCCACGCGCCGACGAGACGGTCGCCCAGCCCGTCGCGGACGCGCGCGACGACATCGGCGAGGTAGCTCTCGATGTCCGCGCCGAGCACCTGCCCATTCTTGCGCGGCCACGAGGTTCGCGATGCCCGTTGCCTCGTCCCACCGGCCGCGAGAAGCCGGATAGGGTCGTTCGCGGATGGACCGGCGTGTCGCGATCGTGTCCGGAGCGTCCGGTGGGCTCGGCGTCCCGATCGTGGAGCGCCTCGCCTCGGACGGCTTCACGGTGGCCGGCTGTGACCTCGCCCCTCGGGGCGTCTGCGCCCTGGACGCGCAGCTCGACGTCACGGACGCGGCGGGCGTGCGCGCGTTCGTCGACCGCGTCGGTACCGAGCTCGGGCCACCCTACGTCGTCGTCACCGCCGCCGGCGTCCAGCGCACGGGTCCGAGCGAGACGGTCGCCGAAGAGGATTGGCGGACGGTGCTGGACGTCAACCTGACGGGGACGTGGAACCTCATCCAGGCGGTCCTTCCCGGCATGATCGAGCGTCGGCGCGGGCGCATCGTCACCATCGCCTCCGAGATCGGCCTCGCCGGGCTCCCCGGCTACGCCGCGTATGCCGCGTCCAAGGGCGGAGTGATCGCGCTCACGAAGGCGCTCGCCCGCGAACTGGCGCCGAAGGGCATCTGCGTGAACTCCGTTGCGCCGGGACCGATCGAGGCGGGCATGCTGCTGCGCGCCGACGCGCACAGCGACGAGTGGCTTGCGGCGAACGTGCCGCTCGGCCGGTTCGGACGGCCGGCCGAGGTGGCGGCGTGCGTCGCGCTCCTGGCGCACGAGGACGGGGGCTACTTCGTGGGCCAGGTCCTCTCCCCCAACGGCGGGACGGTGATCTGATCACCGAGCCGCGGCAACAGAACGCTGTCTTCGAGGTCGAACGGCGCGGGTTCGACCACATCCCCGAGCGCGAGCGAACCATGACGCTCACCGCGACGGCCTACTTCTGGGTCGGCACCAACGCGAACCTGTTCTTCCTGTCGGTCGGCGTGGTGGCCCTCGACATCGGGCTCGACGTCTGGGAGGCGCTCGTGGCCGTCGTGCTCGGAACCAGCCTCTTCGTCGCGGTGGGCTTCGCGTCGATCGGCGGCGTTCGCTCGGGGCTGCCGACGCTGACCTTCACGCGCGCCACCTTCGGGCCGATCGGGAACCTCCCGAACGGCGTCCTCACGTGGGCGGCGCTGGTCGCGTTCGAGGCGATCAACTGCATCTTCGCCGTCTTCGCGCTGCTCGCGCTGATGGCCGAGCTCGGCTGGGAGCACCCCGGCGACACGGGCCGGGTCCTGGCGACCGTCGCCGTGCTCGCGACGTCCGGAGCGATCGCCGTCTACGGGCATGCGACGATGGTGTACCTCCAGCGCGGCTTCGCCGTCACGCTCACGCTCGTCCTCGCGCTCGTGCTGGCGTACTCGATCGGCGGCGTCGACTGGTCCGCCTCGGCACACGCCGACCTCAGCGTCTGGGAGACCCTGGCCCTCATCCTGGCCGGCGGGGCCGTCGTCGCGTCCGGCCCCATCTCCTACCTGTTCAACGCCCCCGACTTCGTCCGGTATCTGCCGAGCGGGACGTCGAGCCGATCGATCCTCTGGACCGTGTCGCTGAGCAGCGGGCTCATCGCCCTGTTCCTGTCGATCATGGGCGTTCTGCTCGCCTCCCGCGGCGATATGTCCGATCCGATCGCGGGCGTCGAGCCGTTCGTTCCCGGCTGGCTGTTCGTGCTCTACATCCTCGCCGCCGTCGGAGGCTCGATCGCCAACAACGTCGTCGCCTACTACTCGTCGGGGCTCGTCCTGCAGGCGATCGGGCTCCCGCTCCGGCGCTGGCAGGCCACCGCGCTGGACACGCTGGTGTCCAGCGCGATCGTGCTCTACATCCTGTTCGTGAAGGACTTCATCACCGTTCTGCACGACTTCGTGGCCGTGCTGATCGTCTGGCTGGCGCCCTTCGGAGCCGTCTGGATCACCGACGCGCTCATGCGCAGGTGGCACTACGACGCCCGTGACATCCACGACGTGAGCCCGCGCAGCCGCTACTGGGGACGGCACGGGATCAACGTCCGCGCCTGCGCAGCGCTGCTGATCGGCGTCGCGGTGTGCCTGCTTACGATCAACGCGCCGAGCCTCGACGGACCGGTGAGCGCCGCGCTCGCGGGCGCGGACTTCACCTGGACGCTGGGCCCGTTGGCGAGTGCCGCCGCCTATTGGGCGCTGGCCCGCCGCAGCCCCGTCACAGCAGGCCCAGCTCCTTAGCGCGGGCCACCGCCGCGGCGCGGCCGTCGGCGTCGAGCTTGCGGTAGATGCCGCGGACGTGGGTCTTGACGGTGTTGCGTGAGATGTACAGCTCGTCGCCGATCTGGGCCACCGACAGCTCGCTGCCGAGCAGCCTCAGCACCGACATCTCGCGGCTGGACAGCTCGTCGACCACAGCCACGGCCGGCGAGCTCGGCGCCCGCTTTCCCCGCAGCCGCCGCTCGGCGTCGTCGAGGAGGTGCGCGAACATCCCCGGGCTGGGCGAGTCCCTCAGCACGAGACGCGCGCTCCGCAACGTGGCCGCCGCGCCGTCCCGGTCACCCAGCGTGGCCTGGACCGGCGCCAGGGCGGAGAGCGCGTAGATCTGCTCGGGCCGCGACGCGCCGCGCCGCGCGAGGACGACCGCCCTCTCCAGCCGCTCGCGCGCCGGCTCGAGGTCGCCGGCATCCGCCGCCAGCTGCCCCGCCACCGCCGACGCCATCGAGCCCATCCAGTACTCGTCGAGCGACTGCTCCATCCGCAGGACCTCGGCCCCGGCGACCCATCGCCGGGCCCCGTCGAGGTCCCCCGCCGCGAACGTCGCCGCCGCGAGCGTGCCCTGGGCGCGCAGGACCGCCATGCTGTTCGCGCCGGCCTGGGCGATGCCGACGGCGCGCTCCAGGTGCGGTACGACCTCGTCCGACGGGGCGCCGCGGAAGTGCCGCGCCGCGCCGAGTGTCGCGAGGGCCACCGCCCGCCAGCTCGAGTCGGGCGCGTCCTCGAGCTCCACCGCCAGCGCGCCGAGCTCCTCCGCCGCGGCGAGGTCACCCGCCCGGTAGGCCAGCGTGGCGCGCAGCATCGCGACGCCGGACGCGACGCTCGCACCGCCCTCGAGCAGCGGCCGCCCGTCGTCCGCTGCCGCAGTCACCTCGGCCCAGTGCTCCGCGGCCACCTGCTCACCCGAGTCCAGCGCGAGCCAGGCGCGGGCCAGGGACAGGCGCGGGTCGCTCTTTACGAGGTCGGGGGGCAGCGCGTCCAGCCAGCGGACCACGGTCACGCTGCGGCCACTCTGGAGCGCTTCGTTCCACGACGCCGCGATCAGGTCAGCCGCCGCCGGCTCGCGACCGGCGGCGAGCAGATGCGTCACGGCGATCGAGACGTCGCCGGCCGCCGCGAACCAGGCGCCCGCGCGCGCGTGCAGCTCATCCCGGTACTCGGCGGAGCACCTGTCCTCGAGCTCGCGGCGAAGCACCTCGCGAAAGACGTGGTGGTAGCGGAACCATTCGCGGCGCCCGTCCAGCGGCACCAGGAACAGGTTCGCCTGCTCGATCTCGGCCAGGAGCCGCTTCGACGAGTCGTCTCCGCGCACGGCGTCGCAGACGGCGGCGCAGAAGCGGTCGAGCACGCAGGTGTCGAGGAGGAACTGGCGCACCGCCGGCTCCTGGGCGGACAGGACCTCGTCGCCCACGTAGTCGACGACGTGCCGGGCGAGCTCGAGATCGTCCTCCGGGTCGGCTCCGGCGCGATCGCGCAGCGACAGCCCTGCCAGGTACAGGCCGGCGGCCCACCCTTCCGTGGTTGCGCTGAGGACCTCGAGCTGGTCGGCTCGGAGCGCCAGCTCAAGCGTGTCGTTGAGGAGCGCCGCGGCCTCCGCGTCGTTAAAGCGCAGCTGGTCGCTCAGGATCTCGCCGAGCTCGCCGCGCGCCCGCAGGCGTGAGATCTCCACGGGTGGCTCGACGCGCGTCGAGATCACGAGGTGCGATGCCAATGGCAGACGCGCGAGCAGGAAGCGGACCCCGTCGTGGATCTCGGGGTCCGAGATCAGCTGGTAGTCGTCCAGCACGAAGACGTGTTCCTGGTCGGCGCCCACGAGCGCGTTGACGAGCACGGGCAGCGCGGCATCGGCAACGGACGTACCTGGGGCCGACACGGCGGCTTCGAAGGCGGGCGGCACGTCGACGCCGGCCTTCCGCAGCGCGGCGGACACGTACGCCCAGAAACGCGCCGGATCGTTGTCGTTCTCATCGACGGACAACCAAGCGAACGCGACCTCATCCTCGACGCTCAGCCACTCGGCCAGGAGCGTCGTCTTGCCCCAGCCCGCCGGAGCCGCCACCAGGTTGAGCCGACGGTGCAGGCCCTGGCGCAGCCGCTCCACGAGATCGCGCCTGGGCACGTGGCCCGGGCGCAGCCGCGGCGGCTCGATCTTGGTCAGGACCAGTGGGCTCTCGCTCATCCCCGGCCGAGCTTAACCCGGGTGATCCTCGTTCGCGGGCGAAGACAGCTCACCCCGGCCGGGCGGAAGCTGCGCGCCATGAGCATTCTCGTGACCGGCGGAACAGGCTTCATCGGCCGCTACGTGGTTGGTCGGGTCCAGGATCGCGGCGAACCCGTGGTCACCTACGACAGGGCACGCGGGGCCGGTCCGACGTCGGTTCAGGGTGAGCTGTTCGACCTCGCGCGGCTGGCCGGCGCGATCACCGCGCACGACGTCCGTGGCGTCGTGCACGCAGCCGGCATGTCGGCCCCGGACCTCTCGCTCGCGATGCCGGCGGCGACCGTCACGGCGAACGCGATCGGGACCTTCCACCTGCTCGAGGCGGCCCGCCTTGCGGGTTTCGGTGGCCGCATCGTGCTGCTGTCGACGCTGGCGGCGGTCCGGCCGCGGACGCCGTTCGCCGCGACGAAGGCGTTCGGCGATCTGCTGGGCCAGGTCTACACCGAGCGCTACGGGCTGGACGTGGTGTCGCTGCGCTTCAGCGAGGCGTACGGGCCGGGCCGGCGGCTGCCGACCTACCTGGACGAGCTGATCGACGCCGCGATCGCGCGCCGCCCGGTACAAGCGGACGCGAGCGACGAGGAGCCGTATCGCGTCGTGCACGTGGAGGACGTCGCGCGAGCCATCGTCGCCGCGCTCGACGCCGCGTCGCCCACGAGCCGCATCTACGACATCGCCGGGGAGCCGGCGCGGATCGAGCAGGTGATCGCGATCGTGCGCGACGCCGAGATCGATCTCGCGCGGCAGCCCGAACCGGAGCAGCCGGCGGCGGCGACCGCCGCCGATCGCGAGCTCGGCTACCGCCCGCGCTGGGGGCTGGCGCGCGGCATCGACGACCTGTGCGCGTGGCGCGAGGCGTGTTGATCGGGATCGAAACGGAGGAGGTTGGGATGTCGGCGGCAGCACTCGCATCGGAGACTTTTCGTCTCGCCGGAAGCGACGCCATCCGCGTCGGGGCGAGAACCCGTCGTACGCTCGCCGCCCCCGGGCACCCGGTCCTGGCCCTGGTGACGCTGGCCGGCGCGAGCGCCGCGGCCGCGTCTGTCGCGGCCGCCCTGACCGGCGATCGCCTCGGCGCACCGGGCGTGCAGGCCGCGCTGATGGCGTGGATCACGCTGGCGTACGTGCTCTCGGGAGCCGTCGCGTGGTCGCGGCGCCCGGGCAACGCGCTCGCGCCGCTGATGATCGCGGCTGGCTTTGGCATGTTCCTGTCGAGCCTGTCGACCGCCGGGCCGGCCGCGCCGTACACGGTCGGGATCGCGTTCGACCTGCTCGCCGCCGTGCTGTTCGTGCACGTCTTCCTCGCCTTTCCGGACGGGCGTCTCGCGGGAACGCCGGAGCGGGCGCTCGTGGCCGCCGGCTACGTGACCGCCTTCGGTCTCCAGCTCGTCGGGATGGCGCTCGGCGGCTTCGGGCCGGACAACCTGCTCGCGGTCGCCGGCGCGGCGCAGGCCGCGAGCACGTTGCTGCACGTCCAGCTCCTGCTGCTCAGCGCGCTCGCGCTCGGCGCGATCGCGGTCCTGACGGTGCGGCGCCGGGACTCCGACCGCCAGATGCGGCCGTCGGTGGCCCTGCTCGTCCACTCGTTCGTGATCGCGCTGCTGATGCTGGCCTTCCTCTACTCGTCGGCCGCGCTGGGCCTCGTCAGCGGCCAGCCGGTGTTCGAGACGATCCGGCGCGCCACGCTGTTCGCCATCGGGCTGGCGCCCGTGGCGTTCCTCCTCGGGCTGCTCGACGCCCGGCTCGCGCGCTCGGCGGTCGGCGACCTGTTCGTCGAGCTGCGCCGGTCCGCCGATCTGGGCCCCGCGCTGGCGCGCGCGCTGCGTGACTCATCGCTGACGCTCGCCCACTGGGTGCCCGAGCACGAGGGCTGGATCGACGACGACGGACGCCCTCTCGAGCTCCCGGACGGAACCGGCCCGACCGCGGCGACGCTCGTCGAGCGCGACGGGCGTCCGGTCGCGGCGCTGGTGCACGACGCCTCGCTGCGCGAGGAACCGGAACTGCTCGATGCCGTCGCGGCGGCAGCGGCGATCGCGCTGGAGAACGCGCAGCTGCACGCGGAGTCCGAGACCCGGCTCGCCGAGTTGCAGGCGTCCCGCCAGCGCATCGTCGCCGCGGGCGACGCCGAGCGCCGACGCATCGAGCGAGACCTGCACGACGGCGCGCAGCAGCGGCTGGTCGCGCTCGCGCTGCAGCTCCGGCTCGCCCAAGTCCAGATCCGCCGCGACCCGACGGTTGCCGAGGAGCTCGTGACGAGCGCCACGGATCAGCTCACTCAGTCGCTACAAGAGCTGCGCGAGCTCGCGCGCGGGATCCATCCCGCGGCGCTCGAGTACGGGCTGCGATCCGCGCTCGAGTCGGTCGCCTCGCGGGCAACGGTCCCGACGAGAGTCACCTACGACGTCCCAGGCTATCTCCCCCGTCCCGTCGAGCTCGCCCTGTACTTCGTCGCCTGCGAAGCGCTCGCGAACGTGGCCAAGTACGCGCGGGCGACCGCCGCATCGCTGCGCGTCTGGCGCAGCGACACGATCGTCGTCATCGAGATCGCCGACGACGGGGTCGGCGGAGCCGACGCGTCCGCCGGCTCCGGGCTGCGCGGCCTCGCCGATCGCGTCGAGGTGCTGGACGGGGCGATGTCCATCGTGAGCCCACCCGGCGGAGGTACGGTCATCAGGGCGGAGCTGCCATGCGCGTAGTCATCGCCGACGACAGCGTTCTCATCCGCGCGATCTTCCCCGCGCCGTACCCGGCCATCCCCACCGTCCCGGTCGTCAGCGCCCGCAAGATCCTCGCCGCGCTCGAGCAGGTCAGCGGTCGGTGATCGCCCTCGCGCTCAAGGCGTCACCGTCGGGGCGACGAAGACCGCGACGGTGCGGGCCGGAACGGTGAACGTGCCGGTCGCAGAATCGTATGTGGACGCGCGCACGACCGGGTCGCTGCCGAGGGCTTGGATGGGGTGCAGCTCGTAGCGGCGCCCGGCGAGCGCGGCCACGGTCTGCGTGGTCGGCTCGTCTGAGGCGTTGAAGACGACGACGACACCTTCGAGCTTGCGATCGAGATCGTGGCCGGTACGGTCGTCGATCGCCATGGTGATCACGCCCGGCGCCTGGTTCGGGCCGCCGTTGGGGAAGCTGACACGGTCCTGGATGAGCCGGGCGCTGCCGAGCCGGAACAGCGGCGTGGACAGGCGGATCCGGAGCAGCTCATCCGCACGCGCGTGCGCCGCCTGGATGTCGGCCGCCTGCGGCTTGAGCGCGGGGTCGGCGAGCAGCGGGCGCATGTAGCCCCACTTGTCCTGGTTGTCGGGCGCCGGCGGCAGTCCGGAGCCGAACGTCGACTCCTGCCGGGACCAGTCGATCCGGTTGAACCAGTCGCCGGAGTCGTAGCTGTTGCGGTCCAGCGACTTGGAGCGCAGCAGGTCGTTGCCGGCGTGCCAGAACGACGGGCTCTGGGCCAGTGCGGTGGTCGCGAGCGCGATCGTGTTCATGCGCACGCGGTCGGCCATCGCGGTGCCGGGTGGGAGCTTGAGCTGCAGCGCGTCGAACAGCGTCTCGTTGTCGTGAGCGTCGACGTAGGTGATCGTCTCGCTCGGATCGGCAGCGTAGCCGGCGGGCTGGCCGTTGTAGTCGACCTGCGAGCCCTTGACCGTCTGGCCGGTGCTGTCGACGAACGTGTAGTCGCGCAGGTTGCCGGCGAGCCCGAGCTTGATCAGGTCCTGGTAGTGCAACAGCCGCGTGCGCTGCTCGGCGGGCGTGCCGTTGGCGGGCGAGCCGTTCGGATCGGTGAACAGGCCGTTGGCGAAGCCCTGGATGCGCGGATCGGCGTCGAACGGGCTGCCGCCCCGCACGGCATCGCGCAGCCGGTCGGAGAACGTGGCGATGCCGGTGCCCGCCAGGTTGAGCTGGCTGGCCTGCACGAACCGGGCGTTGTTGGCAACCTCGCCGAAGTTCCAGCCCTCGCCGTAGACGTAGATGCGCTTGCCGTCCACGCCGTCCCGCCGGAGCGTCAGCGCATCCAGGTCGCGGCGCAGCTCGACCATGAGCGCCTTGGGCTGATGGCCCATCAGGTCGAAGCGGAATCCGTCGACCTTGTACTGCTTGGCCCACGTCAGCACCGAGTCGAGCAGGAGCTTGCCCATCATCAGGTGCTCGGTCGCGGTGTTCGAGCAGCACGTGGAGGTCTCGACCGCTCCCGTGGCCGGGTTGAGCCGCTGGTAGTAGCCCGGCACGATCCGGTCGAGGATCGACTTCGGATCCTGGCCGGCGGCCGGCGTGTGGTTGTAGACCACGTCCATGATCACCCGCAGGCCGGCGCGGTTGATGCCCCGGACCGCCTGGCGGAACTGCAGCGTGCGCGCCGGCCCGTCCGGATCGGTCGCGTATGAGCCCTCCGGCGTCGTGTAGTGCAACGGGTCGTAGCCCCAGTTGAACCCGTCCGTGGCCGCGACCGTGCGGACGCACTCCTGTTGCAGCGGCGAGTCGGGCGGGAACGACGACAGGTCGCACGGGGGCTGCTGCTGCTTGGCGCGATCCTCCTCGATCGTCGCGATGTCGTTCGTCGGCAGCAGGTGCAGTGAGTTCATGCCGGCCCGGGCGAGGTCGCGCAGCTGGCGCATGCCGTCGCTGCCGCGGTCCGTGAACGCGAGATACGTGCCGCGGTGCGCGGCGGGGACGGTCTCGTCGGTGATCGAGAAGTCGCGCACGTGCAACTCGTAGATCGTGGAGTCCTCAGGCTGGCTCAGGGCCGGTTTTCTCAGCCGCTCCCAGCCGTCCGGCTGCAGCGCCGGGTCGTCGAGGTCGGCCAGCACCGAGCGCGCGGAGTTCGTGGTCAGCGCGACCGAGTACGGGTCGGTGACCGCGTTCGTGACGACCTTGTCGAGCGCCGGCACGTAGACCGTCACCTCGTAGAGGTACGCCGCGTTGCGCCACGACCGGTCGCCCGACACGCGCCACACGCCGTCGTCGCCACGGCGCATCGCGACGCGCTCCTCTGGCGCGCGACCCGCCCGTTCGAGCACGAGGTCGACGTTCGTGGCGGTCGGCGCCCACACCGCGAGCGACGGGCGCCCATGGCTCCACACGGGCCCCAGCTCGGCGTACCGGGCGCGCGCATAGAGGTCGTCGAGCACACCGGGAATCTGGACTCCGGTGCTCTGCAGCAGCGCGCCGGCGCCGTCGTAGGCCGCGACGACCAGCTCGCCCTCGAGCAGGCGGGCGGCGAGCCGCTGCGCCGCGGGCGCGAGCTCGAGCGCGGCGTAGGAGGCGAGGTGCGGGAACTCGGCGCGCACGTCCGCGGGCAGGCCCGCCGCGTTCAAGGTCAACGGCACCGATGAGCCGCCGACGATGGCGCCGTTCTCGACCGCGAGGCCGCCCTCGGGCGCGTAGTGCAGGCGGTAGGTCTGCGCGCCGGCGGGCGGCTGCCAGGCGATCACGCCGGCCCGCACCCAGTGCGCGCCCTGAACGCTGGCCAGCGGCCGCGGCGTGTCGTCGCTGATGATGTGCGTGGCGTGGTCGTACGTGAACGTCACCGGTCCGCCGGGCGCGGTGATCGCGATGTTCGCGCCGCCGCTCACTCCACCCGCACCGTAGTTCTCATCCCACGAGTTGTTGAGCGCGACCTTGTACTCGTAGCCGCCGGCCGGCAGGGCGAACGTGGCGCGGAACACGCCGGGCGCGCCCGCAACCGGCTGCAGGCGGGTCTGCGGGCATTCAGGCTGCCACTCACCCGGGCATCCGAGCTCGGACTGCAACGACCCGACCAGCGCCACCGTGCTCGGCACCGGCGTGTGATCCGCCCGCGCCGCCGGGGCCCCGGCAATCAGCGCCACCAGACAGGCCAAGCCCGCGGCCATCCGCAGGCCGGCACGGGTCGGCATCGACGCTGCGCACCTCACGCCCACGGTGACACTCATCGCCCGACCTCCTCCCAGCCGCTGCCCGCTTCAGGAGCCTGGAGCCTAGACCCGCGATCGCCGGCCGTCCACCGGGGCCGACTCTGCGACGAATCGTGATGCGCATCGACTTCTAGGCATTCGGTCCAAATCGTCCTGCGAGCGGCGACGTAGTGATGAGGGCCGCGTAGCGTGCGGCGAAAGAGCACGAAAGATCGGAGGGCGTGATGTCTCAATACATGCTGCTCGTGTACGAACAGGAGGTCGACCCGGCGGCTCAGGCCGAGCGCGAGACCACGCTGCCCATGTTCGTGGAACTGCACCGCAGCCTGCGCGAGGCCGGGCTGCTGGTGGGCGTCCAGCGGCTGCGCTCGACGGAGAGCGCGACATCGGTCCGCGTGCGCGGTGGCGAGTCCGAGATCACCGACGGCCCGTTCGCGCTGACCAAGGAGGTCTTGGCCGGCTACTACATCCTGGAGTGCGCCGACCTCGACGAGGCGCTCAAGCAGGCCGCGCGGCTGCCGGTCGCGCAATGGGGGACGGTGGAGGTGCGTCCGGTCATGTCGGCCGACGAGTGGTTGAACGTGGCGCGCGACGCGGGCGCCGACGTGCCCGACGCGGCGGTCGAAGACCTGGCGTGAGCGGAGACGTTCAGCCGGCCGACCCCGTCTCGGCTGCGATCGCGCGCGCGTTCCGCGACGAGCGGGCGATCGTGCTGGCCACCCTGATCCGGCAGGCCGGCGACTTCCAGCTGGCCGAGGACGCCGTCCAGGACGCGTTCGAGGCGGCCGTCACGCTGTGGCGGCGCGACGGGATTCCGGCCAATCCGGGGGCGTGGATCACCACCGTCTCGCGGCGGCGGGCGATCGATCGCCTGCGCCGGGCTCGGGCAGTGGCCGATCGTGCCGAACGGCTGGCCGAGCTGACCCGTCTGGACGCCCAGCACGAGGAGCCATCCATGGAGGACGAAAGCACGATCGTCGACGACCGGCTGCGGTTGATCTTCACCTGCTGCCACCCAGCGCTCGAGATGCCCGCGCGCGTGGCGCTCACACTGCGCGCGCTCGGGGGCCTGACCACCGGCGAGATCGCCCGCGCGTTCCTGGTTGCGGAGCCGACCATGGGCAAGCGGATCGTGCGCGCGAAGCGGAAGATCGCCGACGCCCACATCCCCTACCGGGTGCCGGCCGACGAGGAGCTGCCCGACCGCCTGCGCGGCGTGCTGCGGGTCGTGTACCTGATCTTCAACGAGGGCTACGCGGCCACCGAGGGCGATCGCCTCGTCCGCGAGGAGCTCTGCGAGGAGGCGATCCGCCTCGGCGAGCTGCTGACCCGGCTGATGCCCGACGACGCCGAGGTCTGGGGACTGTCGGCGTTGATGCTGCTGCACCACGCTCGCCGCGCCGCCCGCGTGGATCCGGGCGGCCGGTACGTCGCGCTCGAAGCCCAAGACCGGTCGCTCTGGGATCAGGACCGGATCCGCGAGGGTCTGACGAAGTTGGAGCGCGCCGTGCGCCTGCGGCGCCCGGGCGAGTACCAGCTGCAGGCCGCGATCACGGCCCTGCAGATCCAGGCGCCGGACGCCGAGACCACCGACTGGGCGCAGATCGCCGAACTGTACGGCGCCCTGGCCGCCCTCAACCCGTCGCCGGTGATCGAGCTCAACCGCGCGGTCGCCGTCGGCCTGGCCTCCGAGCCCGCCGCGGGCCTGGAGCTGCTCGAGCCGCTGCTCCGCGATCCGGCGCTCGGGCGCTACCAGCCGCTGCACGCGGCGCACGCCGAACTCCTCAGCCGCGCAGGCGATGCCGAGGGCGCCGCTCGCGCGTACGAACGGGCGATCGCGCTCACCGCCAACGCCGTCGAGCGCGAGGAGCTCGAGCGGCGCCTGAGCGCGCTGCGGTAACGAATTTCCGCAGCCTGTCCAAATCGCCCTCCTTGGGGCGACGTGTTGTCAAGGCCGCCGATTCGGGCGGCGACATCGACACGGAGGACGTCATGTCCAACCCACACCCCCCGGCTCAGCTCGACCCGCGCCGCTGGAAGGCGCTCGCGCTGCTGTGCACGGCCTTCTTCATGGTCATCCTCGACTCCGCGATCGTGGTCGTGGCGCTGCCCTCGATCGACGCGGACCTGGCGTTCTCGGCCGGCGATCTGCAGTGGGTCCTGAGCGCCTACCTGCTCAGCTTCGGCGGTCTGCTGCTGCTGGGCGGGCGCGCTGCCGACCTCTTGGGGCGTCGCCGGATGTTCATCGTTGGCACCGGCCTGTTCGCGCTGGCTTCCCTCGGCGCCGGGCTGGCGGGCACGACCGGGGCACTCCTCACCGCCCGCGGTCTGCAGGGCGTGGCGGCCGCAATCATGACCCCGACCGCCCTGTCGATCCTCATGACCACCTTCCAGGAGGGCGCCGAGCGCAACAAGGCGCTCGGGATCTGGGGCTCGACCGGCGCCATCGGCGGGACCGCAGCGTGGCTGGTCGGCGGCCCGATCACCGACGGCCTCGGCTGGGAGTGGATCTTCTTCATCAACGTGCCCGTTGCCGCCGTAGTGGCCGCCCTCAGCCCCGTGCTCCTGCGCGAGAGCCGCGGGGCGGCTGGGCAGCGGCGCTTCGACGTCGCCGGCGCGGCGACGATCACGGCCGCGCTAGTGGCGCTGGTCTACGCGGTCGTCGAGGCTCCTGACGCCGGTTGGGGCGATAGCCAGACGCTGGGTCTTCTGGCCCTGGCGGGTGTCCTGACCGTGGCCTTCGTCGGCATCGAGTCGCGCTCGGTCGCGCCGTTGGCGCCGCTCGGGGTGTTCCGGTCGCGGTCGCTGGTGGGGGGCAACCTCGTGCTCTTCGCGCTGGGGACGATGGGCTTCGGCGTGCCGTTCATCCTCACCCAGTACGCACAGGAGGTCCTTGGCTGGTCGCCGATCCAGTTCGGGCTCGCC
>DATDKF010000298.1:0-17028 GCA_036520135.1 Solirubrobacteraceae bacterium | reverse complement strand
GCGCCGGGTCGAAGGAGCGCATCCGTCGTGCCTCGTGCTGGATCTGCGCGGTCTGTCGTTCCTGGACTCGTCGGGCCTCGCACGGCTGCTCGCGGCCAACCGGCGCGCGCGGCGCGAGCAGCGGCGGCTGCTGCTCGTCCGTGGCGGCAAGACGGTCCAGCGACTGCTCGCGATCACGGCCGTCGGTCACCATTTCGAGACGGTCCCGGAGGTCCCGCAGGACCTTCAGCTCGCCTCGGCGAGCACGACCTGACGGCGCGGCCACTGGGCGATCACGAGCCCGCTTGCGACGAGCAGGGCACCGCCGAGGGCGGCAACGGTGACCCGCTCGTCGTAGATCGCCGCGCCGAAGGCGAGCGCGCCGAACGGCAGCAGCAGCGTGATGTAGGACATCGTCACGGCCGGCAGCTCGCGCAGTAGCCGGGTGAGCGTCACGAACGGCACCGCCGAGCCGATCACGGCGAGGTAGGCGATCGACCCGAGCGCCTGGCTCGTGATCGCGGTGCTCCCCCAGTCCTCGGTGGGGGCGCTCGTGGCCAGCAGCAGCGCGCCACCGCCGAGCATCGCCCAGCCGTTGAGGGCGATCGGGTCGAGCCGCGCCCCGCGCCGCTTGATCGACACGTTGCCGATGGCGGCGGCCAGCGGCGCCAGCGCGCACGCGCTCGCGGCGAGCGGCGCCCACTTCGCGTCGCCGAGCGCCAGGCTCTCGCTGAACGCCAGCGCCAGCCCGCCGATCGCCACCGCGATCCCGGCGACCAGCCGCGCCCGCAACGGCTCGTCGTCGAGCGCCACCGACGCGATGCCGGCCGAGTACAGCGGCATCACCCCGAACAGCACCGCGGCCAGCCCGCTCGGCACATACTGCTCGCCCCAGTAGATCAGCCCGTACGCGGCGGCGAACGGCAGCAGCCCGAGCACCGCGGCCAGCTTCGCGTCGGTCCGCAGCGGTCGCCCCATCGCCTTCGCGAGCACGAGCAGCCCCACGCCGGCGATCGCGAACCGCGTCCCGGCCGACAAGAGCGGCGGCACGTCCTCGAGCCCGATCTTGATCGCCACCCACGTGCTCGACCAGATCAGCACCAGCGTTCCGTATAGCGTCCATACGAGGGCGCGGGGCACGCACCAGAGGCTAGGAGGCCGCGCCGTCCAGTGCGCGGCGGATGCGCTTGGCTGAGATCCCGCCGCGGGCGAGCGCCTGGGCGAAGTGGTGGACGCGCAGCTCCTCGAGCATCCACGGGACCTCGCGCAGCTCGGGCGTGACCGGCCCGGAGACCAGGCGCTCGCGGTAGGCGCGCTCGAGCTCGTGGATCGACCTCATGCGGTCGCGGTCGACGGCGACGGCGTTCGGCAGGCGCTCGAGCCGGCGGGCCGCGGCCCGCAGGTACCGCGCGATGTCCGGGAGCCGGGCGGCGCCGCTCGCGGCGACCCATCCCGGGGCCGTGAGGCGGCGCAGCTGCTCGCGCACGTCGGCGCGGGCCGGCTGCAGCGGCACGGCGTTCAGCGCGTCGAGCAGGCGCTCGACCTCGCGGGCGGCGTCGAGCACGTCGACGACGTCGCGGACGATCGCCGCCGTGCGGTCGGCCAGCGAGCCCGCGACGAAGTCGCGCAGGCGGGCGAACGACGCCTCGTCCCAGGCGACGCCTCCGCCCTCGGACACGAGCGCGTCGACTGCCGCCGTGATCGCGTCGTCGAGCACCGCCGGCGTGATCGCCAGCCGGGCGGCGTTGCCGAGGGCGTCGTACACGAGCCGCGCCGGGGAGGGGACGGTCAACAGCAGCAGCCGCCGCGTGCCGGCGAGCATCGCGACCCGCTGGGCCGCGACGGTCTCGAACACCTGCACGCCGACGGTCTCGCCCTCGTCCACGAGCGCGGGGTACGCGGTCACCGCGTCGCCCGTGCCGGGCAGGGACACCGACCGCGGCAGCGTGCCGAACGCCCAGGTGCGCTCGCCGCGCCGCTCCAGCCGGCCCGACGCCGCGGTCAGCTCGGCCCGCAGCCGCGGGCGCACCTGCTCGCGCACCCGCTCCAGCGATTTGTCGGCGGCGAGCACGCCGCGCTCGCCGTTCTCGACCATGAACGTCACGCGCAGGTGTGCGGGAAGCCGCTCGAGGTCGAACGCCTCGACCGGCACGTGCACGCCGCGCAGGCGCTCGACCTGCTCGGCCATGTCGACGAGCAGCGGCCGCCGCCGCGGCCGCAGCGCCGCGAGCACGGCCGCGGCGGTCTCCGGGACCGGCACGAGCGGCCGCCGCAGCTCCTTCGGGAGCGACCGCAGCAGCGTCGTCACCAGCTCCTCGCGCAGCCCGGGCACGAGCCACTCGAAGCGGTCCGCGCGCAGCTGCCCGAGCGCCGCGAGCGGCACGTGCACGGTCACGCCGTCGTCGGCCGCGCCGGGATCGAACCGGTAGCTCAGGCGCAGCTCGAGATCGCCCTGCTTCCACGTCTCCGGCCAGTCGCGCGGATCCATCGCCGCCGCCGCGGCGGCGTCCATCAGCAGCTCGCGCGTGAACGTCAGCCGGTCGGGATCCTCGCGCCGCGCGTCCTTCCACCAGCGGTCGAAGTGCGCGGCCGACACCACGTCGGCCGGCACCCGCTCGGCGTAGAACGCGTACAGCGCCTCGTCGTCGACCAGGATGTCCCGGCGCCGCGCGCGATGCTCGAGCGCCTCGACTTCCTCGACCAGCGCCCGGTTGGCCTCCAGGAAATCGTGCCGGCCGCGCCACTCGCCCTCCACCAGCGCCCGCCGGATGAACAGCTCGCGCGAGAGCACCGCGTCGATCCGGCCGTACTGGACCGTGCGGTCGGTGACGACCGGCAGCCCGTACAGCGCCACCCGCTCGGTCGCCACGACCGACCCGCGGCTCGCCGACCAGCGCGG
This sequence comes from Solirubrobacteraceae bacterium, assembly GCA_036520135.1. Lineage (GTDB taxonomy): Bacteria > Actinomycetota > Thermoleophilia > Solirubrobacterales > Solirubrobacteraceae > DASSUW01. The sequence continues at coordinate 14,150 of DATDKF010000298.1, read as the reverse complement.
CTCGGAGTACGTGCGCTTCAGCAGATGGCCCGCCAGCGGCTCGACCCAGCGCGGGTCCACGCGCGCGACCGTCCGCCCCCACAGCCGCGACGTCTCGACCAGCTCGGCCGCCATTACCCAGTCCGGCCCCTTCCGCGCGAGCGCCGACCCCGGGAAGATCATGAACCGCGCCCCGCGCGCGCCCTGGTACTCGCGGCCGGGCTCGTCGCGCAGCCCCAGGTGCGACAGCAGGCCCGCGAGCACCGCGCGGTGGACGTCGTCGGGCTCAGCCGGCGTGCGGTTGAACTTCACGCCGATCCCCTTCGCCGCCTGGCGCAGCTGCTCGACCAGGTCCTGCCACTCGCGGATCCGCAGGTGGTGCAGGAACTCGGCCAGGCAGCGCTTGCGGAATTGGTTGCTGGAGAGCTCGCGCTGGCGCTCGCGCAGATACCGCCACAGGTTCAGGTAGGCGATGAAGTCCGAGCTCTCGTCGGCGAACCGCGCGTGCGACTGGTCGGCCTGCGCGGTCTTGTCGCTCGGCCGCTCGCGCGGGTCCTGGATCGACAGCGCGGCGGCGATGACGATCACCTCGGTCGCGCAGCCCAGCCGGTCGGCCTCGAGCACCATCCGGCCCATCCGCGGGTCGACCGGCAGATCGGCCAGGCGCCGCCCGAGCTTCGTCAGCCGCCCGCGCGCGTCGAGCGCGCCGAGCTCCTCGAGCAGCGCGATCCCGTCGCGCACCTGCCGCCGGTCCGGCGGATCGATGAACGGGAACGCCTCGATGTCGCCGAGCCCGGCCGCGGCCATCTGCAGGATCACCGACGCCAGGCTCGTGCGCTGGATCTCGGGATCGGTGAAGCGCGGGCGCGCCGCAAAGTCCTCCTCCTCGTACAGGCGGATGCAGATGCCCTCCGCGACACGGCCACAGCGGCCCTTGCGCTGGTCGGCCGACGCCTGCGAGATCGGCTCGATCGGCAGCCGCTGGACCTTCAGCCGCGCGCTGTAGCGGCTGATCCGTGCCGTCCCGGGGTCGACGACGTAGTGGATGCCGGGCACGGTCAGCGACGTCTCGGCGACGTTGGTGGCCAGCACGACCCGCCGCTTCGAGCCGCGCCGGAACACGCGCTGCTGCTCGGCCGCCGACAGCCGCGCGTACAGCGGCAGCACCTCGGTCCCGCGCAGCCGTCCCTCCAGCACGTCGGCCGTGTCGCGGATCTCGCGCTCGCCGGACAGGAACACGAGCACGTCGCCGGGCCCCTCGCGCTGCAGCTCCTCGACGGCGTCGGCGATCGCGTCTTCCTGGTCGCGATCGGCGTCCTCGACCGGCCGGTAGCGCACATCGACCGGGTACGTCCGGCCTGACACCTCGACGACGGGCGCGTCTCCGAAGTGCTCGCTGAACCGCTGCGGGTCGATCGTCGCCGACGTGATGATCAGCTTCAGCTCCGGCCGCCGCGGGAGGATCCGGTGGACGGTGCCGAGCAGGAAGTCGATGTTGAGGCTGCGTTCGTGCGCCTCGTCGACGATGACCGTGTCGTAGCGGCGCAGCAGCCGGTCGCGCCGCACCTCGGCCAGCAGCAGCCCGTCGGTCAGCACCCGGATGCGTGTGCCCGCGCCCGAGCGGTCGTGGAAGCGGACGGCGTAGCCGACCGCGTCGCCGAGCGGCACGTGCAGCTCCTCGGCGATCCGCGCGGCGACCGTGCGCGCCGCCAGGCGCCGCGGCTGCGTGTGCGCGATCCGCTCGCGCCCCAGCTCGAGGCACAGCTTGGGCAGCTGCGTCGTCTTGCCCGAGCCGGTCTCGCCGGCCACGACGACCACCTGGTGGTCGCGGATGACCTCCAGCAGCTCGTCCCGCCGGGCGCTGATCGGCAGCTCCGGCGGGTACGAGATGGCGGGCGTCACCGCCAGCCGGCAACCCCCTCGCCGACGCGGGCGGCGGTCTCCTCGATCGCGTCGAGCATCCGCGGCCAGGCGCTGCGCGGCAGGTCGTGGCCCATGCCCTCGATCAGCACGAGCCGCGCGCCGGGGATCGCCTTCGCGGTGGCCTTGCCGCCCGAGACCGGCACCAGCTTGTCGGCCGTGCCGTGGATGACGACCGTGGGAGCGGTGATCGTACGCAGCAGCGGCGTGCGGTCGCCGGACGCGATGATCGCCGCGAGCTGGCGCATCGAGCCCGCCGGGTTGAGGCCGCGGTCGTAGCTCCTGGCCGCCATCTCGCGCAGGTCCTCGCCCGGGAAGCCGGGCGTGCCGATCTTCGAGAACACCCACGCCGCGTGGTCGATGTAGCCGTCGCGCTCGCGCGGCGGCGCCTTGAGCAGTACCGGGTAGAGCCGCGGTGACGGCTGGCCCGACCACAGCGCGCCGGTGTTGGAGAGCATCGAGGCCAGCGACAGCACGCGCTCGGGCCGCCGCGCCGCCATCGTCTGGGCGATCATGCCGCCCATCGAGACGCCGGCCACGTGGGCGCGCTCGATGTCGAGGTGGTCGAGCAGCGCGAAGCCGTCGTCGGCCATGTGCTCGAGCGTGTAGTGCGCGGCCCGCTTGTCGCGCATGAGGAGCTGCTTGAGCGTCGGCACCGGGTAGTTCTGGGCCTTCGAGCGACCGATGTCGCGGTTGTCGAAGCGGATCGTGAGGAAGCCGCGGGCGGCGAGCTGGGCGCAGAAGTCCTCGTGCCAGCCGACCATCTGCGTCGCGAGCCCCATCACGAGCAGGAGCGCGGGATCGGACGGCTCGCCGAACGTCTCGTAGCAGAGCTCGACGTCGTCGCTGATGGTGCAGAACTGCTCGGCCATCGGGCGATAGACGCTACAGCGTCTTTTCCAGCCAGTAGTCAGTCCGGGGCGGGTCGGGCATCGGGAACTCCTCGACGACCGCGTAGCCCTCTGCCGCGTAGAGCGCGCGCGCCTCGGTCAGGACCGTCGTGGTCAGCAGCCGGATCCGCCGCTGGCCGGCGTCGCGCGCGATCGCCTCGAGCTCCGCCAGCAACCGGCGGCCGTGCCCGCGCCCGCGCGCCGACTCGGCGACGAACATGCGCTTGATCTCGCCCGTGTCGTCGCCCAGCGGCCGCAGGCCGGCGCAGGCGACCGGCTCGCCGTCCTCGTAGATCACCAGCCACGCCGAGCCCGGCCCGTCGAACGCGTCCGGCGTCGCGAAGATCTGCTCGGTCGGCGTGAAGTCGCCGAGCCGCTCGGCCACGTCCTTCATATAGCCCGCGTACAGCGCCCTCGCGGCGGGCGCGTCGGGCGGCTCGCGGCGGACTTCGATCACGCCTGCCTGCGCAGGGCGAGGATCACCACGTCGTCGTCGAGCCTGGGCGCCCACGCCTCGGCCTCGCGGTGCATCAGCCGCACCAAGGCGTCCGGGTCGAGCGCGCGGCCGTGCTCGGCCAGCAGCGGGCCGAGCCGCTCGTCGCCGAACTGCCGGCCTTCGCGGCGCGCCTCGGTCAGCCCGTCGGTGGACGCGAAGATGACGTCGCCGGGTCCGAACGGCGCTTGCCCGGTCGTGTACTCGGCCTCCTCGTCGACGCCGAGCGGCAGCCCGGTGCCGGTCAGCTCGCGCTCGCCGCCGCCGGCGGCGAGCAGGACCGGCGGGGTATGGCCGGCGTTGCACCAGCGGATCGTCTCGGCGTCGATCACCGCCATCACGATCGGCACGAACGTGGTGCCGGGCAGCCGCCGGCGCAGCAGCGCGTTGGTCTGGGCCATCACGTCGGCCGGATCGGCCGCGTCCCACGTGCGGGCCTCGACGAAGAACCGCACCATCGCGCTGATCGCCGCCACCTCGATGCCCTTGCCGCTGACGTCGCCGACGAGCAGCGCGACCGCGCCGCCGGGCAGCCGCCACAGCCCGAACAGGTCGCCGCCGCCCGCGGCCTGGCCGGAGGGCGAGTAGACGAGGCCGGTCTCGAAGCCCTCGAGCTGCGGCAGCGGGCCGGGGATATAGCCTCGGGTGAGCGCGACCGCGACGCGACGCTCGCGCTGGAAGTCGAGCGCGTTGGCGATCGCGCCGGCGGCGGCGCGGCCAAACGCGGTCATGCGGGCGAGCAGCGCGTCGTCGCAGGCGCCGGGGCGCTCGTCGGCGACGGTGAGGACGCCGAACAGCCGCGGCCCGATCGACAGCGGCACGTGCGCGAACGAGTGGATCCCCTCGTCGTCGGCGACCCACGGGAGGAAGCGGTCGCGGTCGGCCTCGCGGCTCACGTACGGCTCGCCGGTGTCGGCGACGCGGCCGATCATCCCCTCGCCGACGATGAACCGCTCGGCGCGCATTCGGTCGGACGCGCCGTGGGCCTCGACCACGCGCAGGTCGCGGCTGGCCGGCTCCTGGCGCGTGAGCAGGACAGTCGAGAGGCCGCTGACCGCGGCGGCCTGGTCGACGATCGCGCGGTACACGTCCTCGAGCTCGAGCGAGCGGCCGAGCTCCTGCATCGCGCGGTTGAGGTCGTTCTCCTCCTCGGCGCGGCGCTCCTCGCGGTGCAGCATCTCCGAGCGGTCGAGCGCGATGCCGGCGAGGTTGGCGAACACCTCGGCCTCGCGCACCTCGTCGTCGCTGAACGCCTCCGACGACAGCGCGAGCACGCCGAGGATGCGCCCGTCGGGCGCTTGCACGGGGACCGAGAGCAGGCACGAGGCGGCGTACCACTCCCACGTGAGCCGAGCCTGCTCGGGCGGCAGCTCCTCGTCGAGCCGGCGGCGCAGGGCGGCGGCGCCCGGCCAGTCCGCCATCGAGTCGACGAGCAGCGGCGCCCGCCGCTCGATCGCCGCCTCGGTGATGCCCGCGCGCTCGGGGTCGTAGGGGCGGCTGAGGACGGCGCCGAACGCGGCGGCGACCGACGGCGTCGAGAACCACGCCGCCGCCGGGCTGATGTAGCGCGCCTCCCAGTCGACCATGAGGAACGCGCAGCCCGTGAGATCGAACGCCCGGCGCAGCTGCGCCACGATCTCGTCCAGCGTCTGGCTCAGCCAGGCGCCCTGCGGTGCGATGTCAGCCGGTGGGGTGATCGTCGTCGTCGGAGATCTGCTCGAGCAGCTCGAGCGCGGCGGCCTGGGCGGGCGTGGCGCCGACCTCGCCGCCGCCGAGGTCCTGCAGCTGCGGGAAGAAGGTCGCGTGGATCGCGATCTCCTCCGGGCCGGAGTCCTCGAGGACGATCACCGCCCTCCCGGGCATGTCCACGCCGTCTTCGTCGGACTCGTCCCCGAGCGCGGCGCCGGCCGCGGTGAGGACGGCGACGGCCAGCTGCCGCCAGTGGGCGATGGCGTCCTGGCGCTCGGCGGGGCTCATCTGGGCCAGGTGATGGTGGTTGCGCTCGGCCAGGGCCGCGACCGCCGCCTCCAGCGGCGCCTCGGCGAGCAGGTCCTCAGGAGTTGGCACGCGACCAGTATGGCGCTACGAGCGTTCCAGGACCTCTCGCACGTACGACTCTCTGACCTTACGCGGCTGCTTGAGCATCCACGCCTGCTCCGGCGGCGCGGCGGGGTCGTGTGCCAGCACCGCCTTGACGTACGAGTGCCGGACGGCGTCGGGCTGAGCAAGCATCCAGCGCATCTGCGCGTGCGCGTCGCCGGGCCGGTCGAGCACCTGCTCGACGTACGAGCGCCGCACCTCGCGCGGCTGCGCCAGCATCCAGCGCTGCTCGCGCGTGGTCGCGCCGAGCGCCGCGGCGCGGGCGAGCGGACCGGGGGCGAGCAGGATCGATCGCATGCGTCGTACTCCAGCAGGTCGGGTTCGCGAGGGACGAACTTCGCTTTACTCAGCCGGGGGCGACGAGGCGCTCGAGCGCGGCGCGCACCCCGGCCGGGATCTCCGCGGGCTGCCGGCCCTCCCGGTCCACGAACACATGCACGAACCAACCGGTGGCGGCGACCGTGCCCGACTCGGCGAACAGGCCGATCTCGTAGCGCACGCTCGTGCGTCCGAGGTGACCGACCCGCAGCCCTGCGGTCACGGTCTCCGGGAATGCCAGCGGGGCGCGGAACTCGCAGTGGGACTCCACGCATAGGCCGATGACCGGGCCGGCGTGGATGTCGAGGCCGCCCTCGCGGATCAGCCAGGCGTTGATGACAGTGTCGAAGAACGCGTAGTAATCGACGTTGTTGACGTGGCCGTAGACGTCGTTGTCGTGCCAGCGGGTCGGGATCGCCAGCCGGTGGGGGTAGTCGATCACGCGGCGACGGTGCGCGCGGCGACCACGCGGGCGAAGCCGCCGAACAGGGCCTCGGAGAGCGCGAGCTGACCCGGCAGGTGCAGCGCGTCGGCGGCGCGCGCATCCTCCTCGGTGACGCCCGCCTCCTCGAGCTCGCCGGTCGCGTCGACGTACCAGCCCTCGAGCCCCTCGGGATGGACCTCCGGGTGGAACTGCACGCCCCACGCGCGGTCGCCGTAGCGGAACGCCTCCGCGCCGGCGCCGACGCGGGCGAGCAGCTCGACCGCCCCGGCGGGCGGCTCGAACCCGTCCTCGTTCCAGTGCAGCGCCACCGCGCCGTCGGGCAGCGCGCCGAACATCGGGTCGCCGGCAGCCGTCGCCAGCGCCTCGATCGGGGACCACTCGACCATCCGCCGCGGCAGCCGGCTCACGCTCCCGCCGAGCGCGTGCGCCAGCAGCTGCGCGCCCAGGCAGACGCCGAACACGGGCACGCCGGCGTCGACCGCGTCGCGCAGGAGCGCCGCCTCGCACTGCAGCATCGGATCGGCGCGGATGTCCCGCACCGACTGGTCGCCGCCGAGCGGGAGGAGCCCGTCGACCGCATCCAGCGACGGCAGCGGCTCGCCCGCGCGCAGCCGCCGCTCGTCGAGCTCGACGCCCGCGGCGCGGATCGCCGTGCCGGCGTGGCCGGTGAAGGCGCGATCGAGGTTGTGGAGGACGCCGATGACCGGGGGCATCAGGCGGAGAAGCTTAAACGCGAGGAACGCCGCCGCGGCTGGGGGACCGCGACGACGCCCTTTGGTCACGTTGCTTCCGACCTTGCGACCGCCGGGGGAAGAGAGGGAGCAAGTCGGGGCCGGAGCGAGGAGGCGGTGTAGCTCTTCCGTGAGCCTCGCCTCTATGTGTTGGGGGGAACGAGGGGAATACTCCCAACGGGGGAGGGGCCACTCGATACGGTCCGCTCGTCAATCGTGGTGCGGGAAACCGAACCAGCCCAGGTCTAAGCCTGAATCCAGGCTAAGCGGCCACAGCTGAGATCGGGCTCGCGCGCCGGTAGCCGTCGACCGCGTCGCGCAGGCAGTCGAGCATCACGCCGAGCGGGCCGGCCGGCTCGCCGCTGAAGACCGCGCCGATGCGCCGGTACGGCGGCCGGCCGCGCAGCGGGCGGACCGCGACGTCCTCGCGGCTGCTCGCCAGGGCGAGCCCCGGCACGAGCGCGACTCCCATACCGCTCGCCACCAGCCCCTGGATCGCGAAGTAATCGTCCGACGTGTAGGCGACGCGCGGCTCGAAGCCGGCCTGCTTGCAGGCGCGCAGCACGATGTTCGAGCCCGCGCACGTGCCCTGCAGCCCCACGAGCATCCAGTCCTCGTTGACGAGGTCGCTGAGCGAGATCGCGCGCCGCGTGGCCAGCGGGTGGTCGACCGGGAGCGCGGCGTACAGCACGTCGTCCATCAGGCGCTCGACGCCGAGCCCTTCGAGGCTCGGGTCCTGCTCGAAGCCGCCCTCCTCGGTGATCACCAGGTCGTAGTCGCCGCGGCGCAGCGCCGGGATCGAGATCGGCGGGTCGAGCAGCGCGAGGTCCACCTGCACGCCCGGCCGCAGCTTCCGGAACGCGGAGACCGCGATCGGCACGATCGTCCCGGCGGCGGTGGCGAACGAGGCAAGGCGCAAGCGCCCGCGCGCGCTCGAGGCGATCTCGGTCAGCTCGGCCTGCGCGTCGGCGAGCTGGGCGAGGATCCGCTCGGTGTGGCGGACAAGCGCCTCGCCGGCCGGCGTCAGGGAGATGCCCTTGTGCTGGCGCTCGAGCAGCTTGACTCCGGCCTGGGCCTCCAGGCGCGCGATCTGCTGCGAGACCGCCGGCTGCGAGTAGGAGAGCGCCTCGGCCGCCGCCGAGAACGAGCCGCGCAGCGCCACCTCGCGCAGGACCTTCAGGAGTCGCAGATCGTCCATAAGACGACTTTATCACGAGGATCAGTAACGATCATTTGAGTTTATGCAGGTCGCTGGCAACACTTGTCTCAACCCAACCAAGGAGCCCCCCGATGACCTCCCCGCTCGTTCTCCGCCCCGCCACTTCAGCCGACACCGACGACCTCGAGCGCCTCGCCGCGCTCGACAGCGCCAGGCCCCTCGACGGCGACGTCCTGCTGGCATTCGCCGGCGGCGAGGTCCGCGCCGCGCTGTCGCTCGACAGCGGGCGCGCCGTCGCGGACCCGTTCTGGCCCAGCGGCGACCTCGTCGACCTCCTCCGCGCGGCCTCCGGCGAGCGGCCCCGCCGCCTCGTGAAGCGCCGCACAGCGCGCGTCGCGCTCGCGTAGTCCCCCTCGCGGCGGCTACGGTAGTCGCCGATGAGCATCACGGAGGATGCGCCTGCCGCGGCCTCCGCCGCGCGCCGCCCCCACGTCCGCCTGCCGGGCCCCGCCCGGACGGCCTCGCCATGGTGGCTGCTCGTCGCCGCCTCAGCGCTCGTGCTCATCGGGGTCGCCCTCGTGATGGGCGTCTGGTGGGCGGCGTCGAGCGAGACGCGGATCGTGCCGCCGTACCGCGTGGTCGGCACGCTGTCCGCGGTGGAGCTGGACCTCGGCGCCGCCCCGGTGGAGATCACCGGCGGCGCCGGAGGCGCCGTCGAGGTCGGCCGCGTCGAGCGCTACGCGTTCGGCCGCCGCCCGCGCGAGACGCGCAGCGTGCAGGACGGCGTGCTGCGGATCGCCTCGCGCTGCCGCGACCCGATCCTCGGCCGCTGCGACGTCGCCTACCGGGTCGGCGTGCCCGATAACGTGCTGGTCAACGTCCGCACGTCGAGCGGCCGCGTGCACATCAGCGGCCTCAACGGCTCCGCGCGCGTGACCACCGGGTCCGGCGCGATCGCGATCGAAGGCTTCTGCGGCTTCACGCTCGTCGCCACCTCGACGTCCGGCAACGTCGGCGGCGCCGCCGAGTGTTCGCCGGACCGGATCGAGCTGCGCTCGGGCAGCGGCGACGTGCACGCGATCGTGCCCGTCGCCCGCTACCGGGTCGACGCGCACAGCGACCGCGGGCCCGCGCCGCGCGTGCGCAACATCACCGTGTCCGACGACGCGGCGTTCACCGTGCAGGCGCTCAGCGGCAGCGGCGTCGTGACCGTGGACGGGGGCCGATGACCGCTGACCGTGGACGGGGGCCGATGACCGCCGTCCGCTCACCCGGCGTCGGTATCGAGCTGCCGGTCCACCTGCGCGCCGCCGGCCGCACGCTGCTGTACCTGCTGCTCTCGGTGCCGTACGGCCTGATCTACTTGCTGCTGGCGCCACTTACCGCGATCTTCCGCCGGCGCGTGTTCTGGCGGCTCGCCGAGATCGAGCGCCGCCAGGCCAACCGGCTGCTGGAGGCGCACATGCCGCCGGTGCCGCGCGAGCACGACCGCGCCGGCTTCTACCGCGCGCTCGCGCTGCTCGTGCTGCGCCTGCCGGTCACGCTCGTGGCGCTTGTGCTCGTCGCCGCGCCGGTCGCGCTGGCGGTCGGGCTGCTGGTGCTCGGCGTCGAGGGGATCGGCGGCGACGCGAGCCGGCTCGTCGGTCCCTGGACGCTCGGCGCCGGGACCGGCATCGCGCTGTGCCTGCTCGCCGTGCCCGCCACGGTGGTCGCGATCGCGACGTGCGAGGGGGTCGCGGCGCTGCTGCGCGCGTTCACGCGCAAGCTGCTGCGCACCGACACGTCGGGCGAGGGCCCGGTGCGCGAGATGCTCGCCGAGCGGCTCGGCGACCGCTCGCTGAACATCGCCTACTGGCTGCCCGACCGCGAGATCTTCGTCGACGAGCGCGGCCACCCGGTCTCGCTGCCCGGCGCCGGCTCCGGCCGCGCCTGGACCGCCGTCGAGCGCGAGGGCAACCGCGTCGCGGCGATCGTCCACGACGCCGAGCTGGACGCCACGCCCGAGCTCGTGCACGCCGCCGCTTCGGCCGCCGCGCTCGCGCTCGACAACGAGCGCCTGAAGGCCGACCTGCGCGCCCGCTTGGAGGAGCTGCGGCACTCGCGCCGGCGGATCGTCGAGGCCGCCGACGACGCGCGCCGCCAGATCGAGCGCGACCTGCACGACGGCGCCCAGCAGCAGCTCGTCTCGCTCGCGCTCGACCTGCGGCTGCTGCGCGCCCGTCTCAAGGACCAGCCCGAGGAGGCGGCGACCGTCGAGGAGCTGGCCGACAAGCTCAATGTCGCGCTCGCCGAGCTGCGGGAGCTGGCCCGCGGCATCCACCCGGCGGTGCTGTCCGACCACGGGCTGGGGCCGGCGATCCACGTGCTCGTCGAGCGCGCGTCGCTGCCGATCGAGTGCGACCTCGCGGTCGAGGGCCGCCTGCCGCCGCCGATCGAGGCCGCCGCCTACTTCGTCGTCGCCGAAGGCCTCACCAACGTCATCAAGTACGCCAACGCCACGCGCGCCCGCGTGAGCCTGCACCGCCACCGCGGCTGGCTCGACGTGACGGTGTCCGACGACGGCGTCGGCGGCGCGCAGATCGACGCGGGCTCCGGCCTGCGCGGCCTCAGCGACCGGCTGGCGGCGCTCGAGGGCGAGCTGACGCTCGACAGCCCGCTCGGCGAGGGCACGCGGCTCGCGGCGCGGATCCCGACGCGGGAGGAGGGGGACTGATGCGGCGCCTGCCGTTGCTCGTCGTCGTGCTCGCGCTCGCAGGCTGCGGCCGCACGGTCACCGCTCCCGAGCAGGACCTGGTCGTGCGCGGCAACGAGGCCGTCCCCGCCAACCCGACGCCGCAGGAGACGCCCGAGCGCGGCCGCGGCCTGCGGATCGCCTCCGCGCGGATCGCGGTCGTCAGCCACGGCCAGGCGTCCGACTCGTTCTGGGCGATCGTCAAAAAGGGCGTCTTCGACGCCGGCCGCCGCGAGTCGGTCGCCGTCTCCTACCGGGCGCCCGAGACGTACGACATCAAGCGCATGCGGCAGCTGATCGACGAGGCGATCTCCGCCCGGCTCGACGGCCTCGTCGTGTCGCTGCCCGACGTCGAGGGCCTCGCCCCGGCGATTCGCCGCGCCGTCCGCTCGGGCATCCCGGTGGTCTCGATCAACTCCGGCAGCGACCGCTTCCGCGAGCTGGGCATCCAGGCCCACGTCGGCCAGCCCGAGTACCGCGCCGGGCTCGAGGCCGGGCAGCGGATGGCCAAGGCCGGCGTGCGGGAGCTGCTGTGCGTCAACCAGGAGGTCGGCAACGCCGGCCTCGAGGAGCGCTGCCGCGGGATCGCCGCCGCCATGAGGGAGGTGAACGGCAGCATGCGCGAGCTCGGCGTCGACCTGCAGGACCCGCGCGGGTCGCAGCGCCGGATCGCCCAGGCCGTGACCGCCGGCAGGATCGACGGGATCCTCACGCTCGGCCCCGGCGGCGCCGCGCCGGCGCTGGCCGCGATCCGCGCGAGCGGCCTGCGCGGCAAGGTCAAGCTCGCCACGTTCGACCTGTCGCCGGAGGTGCTGCAGGCGGTGCGCGCGAAGCGGATGCTGTTCGCGGTCGATCAGCAGCCGTACCTGCAGGGCTATCTGCCGATCGTCCTGCTCGCCGAGCGGTCGCGGCACCTGCTGATGCCCGCCGACGGCGAGCTGATCCCGACCGGCCCGCAGTTCGTGACGCCCGCGAACGCGGGCCGCGTGCTCGCGCTCAGCCGGCGCGGCTTCCGCTGACCGCTACTGCAGCGGCTCGGGCACGGCGCGCAGCACGGCGTGATGCACCGGCGGCCGCGTCGTATACCAGAGCGTGAAGCGCGAGACGATCGCCTCGCCGCCGAGCGCCGCCAGGGCGGCCTCGACGCGGGCGGCGAGCGCCCGCTCGTCGCTGTCCACGATGCGAATGATCTCCTGCATATGCGGATGATCGGCAGGACGTCGCCGATCTTCTACCGACCGTCGGTCGAACATGCGGCTACCGACGGGACGACTCCGGGCGGTTGTACGATCGGCCGGGTCATGAGATCCAAGCTCGCAGCCCTCATCGCCCTGGCCACGACGCTCGCCGTCGCGGCGCCGGCCGCCGCCACCGGAAAGCATGTTCAGCTCCAGTTCCGCGGCGAGGCGACCCTGCCGACCGGCACGACGTTCGAGGGGACGACGGTCGGCGGCCTGTCGTCGATCACGTACGACTCGCTGCGCGGCGTCTACTACACGGTCTCCGACGACCCCGGCCAGTTCCAGCCGGTGCGGTTCTACACCGTCGGGCTCGACGTCCGCGACGGGCGGCTGACCAACGGCGACGTCTCGTTCAAGGACGTCACGACCCTGCTCGCCCCCGACGGGCGGCCGTACCCGTACCCGCCGATGAGCGTCGACCCCGAGGGGCTCGCGCTGACGCGGGACCGCCGGCTGATCCTCACGTCCGAAGGCGTTCCGGCCGGCCTGATCGACCCGTTCGTGCGGCGCTACTCGCTGGACGGAGAGTTCCTGCGCTCGCTGCCGGTGCCGCAGGCGTTCCTCGTCACGCCCGACCAGTCGAGCGGCGTGCGCCCGAACCTCGGGTTCGAGAGCGCGGGCGTGACCCGCAACGGGCGGTTCCTCTTCACCGCGAGCGAGAACGCGCTCTACCAGGACGGCCCGGCCGCCACGGTCGCCAACGGCAGCCCGGCGCGGATCCTGCGCTACGACCTGCGCACCGGCCGGCCCGACCGCCAGTGGTTCTACGAGACCGACCCCGTCGCGGAGCCGCCGGTGCCGCCCACGGCGTTCTCCGTCAACGGCGTCGTCGAGCTCCTGCCGCTCGGCCACGACCATCTGATCGCGATGGAGCGCTCGTTCTCGGTCGGCGCGCCCGGGACCGGCAACACGATCAAGCTCTACGACGTCCGGCTCTCGGGCAAGCACAGCCCGGCGCGCAAGACGCTGCTGCTCAACCTCGACGACCTCGGCATCGCGCTCGACAACGTCGAGGGCCTGACGTTCGGCCCGCGGCTGCGCGACGGCCGCCGGTCGGTCGTGCTGGTGAGTGACAACAACTTCGCCCCGAGCCAGTTCACGCAGTTCCTGCTGTTCGCCGTCGGCCGCTAGCGTGGACGCGGTGCGGATCGCGACCTGGAACGTCAACTCGATCAAGCAGCGCCTGCCGCGGCTGCTCCCGTGGCTGGACGAGCGCCGGCCGGATGTGGTCTGCCTGCAGGAGACCAAGCTCGCCGACGACGCGTTCGCCGAGCTGCTCGGCGACGAGCTCGCCGCCCGCGGCTACGGGGTCGCCGCGCACGGCGAGGCGACGTGGAACGGCGTGGCGATCCTCTCGAAGGTCGGGCTCGACGACGTCGTGACCGGCCTCGCGGGCGCGCCCGGGTTCCCGCATCCCGAGGCGCGCGCGGTGGCCGCGACCTGCGACGGCATCCGCGTCGTCTCGGTCTACGTGCCCAACGGACGCGTGCCCGACTCCGAGCACTACCAGTACAAGCTCGCCTGGCTGGGCGCGCTGCGGGAGGTGATCGCCGCCGGGCCGGAGGCCACGATCGTGTGCGGCGACATGAACATCGCGCCGACCGACGACGACGTCTTCGATCCCGACGCCTACGTCGGCCAGACCCATGTGACGGCGCCCGAGCGGGCGGCGCTCGCGGCGCTGCAGGCGCTCGGCTTGCGCGACGTCGTGCGCGACCGCTGGCCGAACGAGCGCGTGTTCACCTACTGGGACTACCGCGCCGGCATGTTCCACCAGGACCTGGGGATGCGGATCGACCTGGCGCTGGCGAGCGAGCCGGTCGCCGGCCGCGTGCAGGCCGCGTGGGTCGACCGGCAGGCGCGTAAGGGCAGCGGGCCGAGCGACCACGCGCCGGTGATCGTCGACCTCGACGAGGCGCCGGACGGAGACATCGGTCCGGTCGTGCCGCCGCCCTCCGCTCCGCGCCGCCGGCGCGGCCCGGTCAAGCTCCCGCAGGCGCCGTAGCGCAGCAGGCCTTCGCGTCCCTGCAACCGGTTCCAGGCGCGAAGCGACGCGCGAGCAGACCCGCTCGCCGGCGGCGCGCGCGGCGTCTCCGCGCGCGGCGACCGAGACGCATACGCGCCGCCGCCCGGACGGCGACAC
>DATDKF010000297.1:0-38156 GCA_036520135.1 Solirubrobacteraceae bacterium | reverse complement strand
CGCACAGTCGCCTCGACCGCCGTGCACCGCGGCGGCCGCTACAGCGCCGGGGTCACTCGCACGGGCACGTACCGCGCGATCTTCTCCGGCGACGCCGGGCCCTCGATCCGCGTGGGCTAGTGGTCTGAGTCGGACGATCGGCGGCGCCGCCGACTGCCGCCGAGATTTCGACTCAGGCCACTTAGCCGCTGTAGACGCGGGCGAGCGTCTCGGCGACGCAGACGGGCTTCTCACCGCCGTCGCGCTCGAACGTCAGCTCGAGCGTCATCTGTGCGCCGCCCGGCACGTCCTCGAGCTTGGCCAGCTTCGCGGTCATGCGGACGCGGCCGCCGACCGGAAGCGGCGCCGGGAAGCGCACCTTGTTGAGGCCGTAGTTGATCGCCATCGCGAAGCCGTCCATCTTCAGGATCTGCTCGTTGAAGCGCGGCGCCAGCGAGAGCGTGAAGTAGCCGTGGGCGATCGTGCCGCCGAACGGGGTGTCCTTCGCGCGCTCCGGATCGACGTGGATCCACTGGTGGTCGCCGGTCACGTCCGCGAAGGCGTCGATGTCCTCCTGGGTCACGTCGTGCCACTCCGAGGTCCCCAGCGTCTCCCCCACGGCCCGCCTGAGCTCGTCCAGTCCGGTGATCGTCTTCATCCGCGGCACCATATCCTCCGAGCCCGTGTCCCAACCTCTCTTGATCTGCGACGCGCCCGCGCTGCTCTACCGCGCGTTCTTCGCCCTGCCGGACTCGATCACCGACGGCGACGGCCATCCCGTCAACGCGCTGCTCGGCTCGGTCAATCAGGTCCTGTGGTGCGTGGAGAAGTACGACCCGCGCGCCGTCGTGTTCTGCTTCGGCGCCGAGGCGGGGGAGTACCGGGTCGAGGCGTATCCCGACTACCACGCCGACCGTCCGCCGATGCCCGACCCGCTGCAGTGGCAGTGGAGCAAGGCGCCGGAGCTCTACGAGGCGCTCGGCTGGATCGTCGCCGCCACCGAGGAGCTCGAGGCGGACGACCTGCTGCACTCCTACGCCGAGGTCGAGACCGCGGCCGGCGGGCGCACGCTGATCCTCACCGGCGACCGCGACATGTTCCAGTGCGCGAACGAGTCGGTCACCGTGCTGCTGCAGCGCACCGGCGGCGACGGGCCGGAGGAGGTCACGCCCGACGTCGTGCGCTCCAAGTACGGCGTCGACCCCGAGCAGGTGCCGGACTTCATCGCCCTCCGCGGCGACCCTTCGGACGGGCTGCCGGGAGCTAAGGGGATCGGCCCCAAGACGGCCTCGGACCTCCTGCGCCGCAAGGGCGACCTCGAGCACGTCATCCTCGGCGCGATCCGCGAGAAGCCGTCGGTCCGCCGCGCCCTGATCGAGCAGGCCGACGAGCTGCGCTCGTTCATGGACATCGCGACGCTGCGGACGATCGCGCTCGAGCGCCCGCCTGACGCGCCGACCGACTACGCGCGGGGAGCGAAGGCCGCGGCCGAGCTCGGGATGGGCCGGCTCGCTGGGCGGCTCGAGGAGCTCGCGCGCTAAGCGCGCGGCTGCGCCAGGTCCGCGGCGAGCGCGCGGGCGGCGCGCTCGAGCAGGTCCTCCGCCAGGTCGCCGCCCCAGTGGGCGGCGCCGACGCCGGCGCCGGTCGCCTCGCGCACGCGGTCGGCCACCCGCTGCGCGCCGCCGCGGTCGGTGTCCGGGAGCAGGGCGAGCAGGTCGCCGTCGTCCCAGTTGGCGAAGATGTCGGCGCCGCGGAGCACGCCGCCGAGCACGTCCGGATCGGCGCCGCGGACGAGCAGCACGCCGAACTCGCGGCCGTAGCGCACGCCGGCCGCCACGAGGCGGCGCAGCATCCAGCGCCCGAGCGGAGCGGGGAGCGGGCCGATCAGGTCGTCGAGATCCACCCCCTTTGTAACGGCAGGTCAGGGCGCGAACTTGACGGTAATTACGTCACCGTCTGCCATGGGATATTCCCGCCCCTCGAGCCGCAGGGTGCCGCGATCGCGCGCCGCCGCGTATCCGCCGGCGTCGACGAGCGCGTCCCATGCGATCACCTCGGCGCGTACGAACCCGCGCTGGATGTCCGAGTGGATCTCGCCCGCGGCGTGCCAGGCGGTCAGGCCGCGGCGCAGGTGCCAGGACTGCGCCGGCTTCTCCTCGCCCGCGGTGAAGAACGTCAGCAGGTCGAGCAAGCCGAAGGCGCCCTGGACCACGCGCTGGAGCCCGGACTCCCCCACGCCCATATCCTCGCGCATGACCGCCGCGTCATCCTCCTCGAGCTCGGACAGCTCGGCCTCGATCCGCGACGAGATCGCCACCGCCGCGGCGCCCTGCGCGGCGGCGTGGTCGGCGACGACGGACGGCACCGCGTCGTCGCCTTCGTCGACGTTGGCCACGAACAGGACCGGCTTGCCAGTCAGCGGCGAGAGGTTGCGCAGCGCCTGCGGCGCGGCGTCCGGCACCGCGACGGTGCGCGCCGGCTCGCCCGCCTGCAGCGCCGCGATCACGCGCCGCAGCCACTCCTCCTCGGCGATCGCGGCGCGGTCGCCGCCGCGCGCCTCGCGCACGACGCGGGCGTGCCGGCGCTCGGCCTGCTCGAGGTCGGCGTAGACCAGCTCGGTCTCGATCGTCTCGATGTCCGCGGCCGGGTCGACGCGGCCCTCGGGGTGGATGACGTTCTCGTCGCCATGGGCGCGCACGACGTGCAGCAGCGCGTCGGTCTCGCGGATGTTGGCCAGGAACTGGTTGCCGAGGCCCTCGCCCTTGTGCGCGCCCGCCACCAGGCCGGCGATGTCGTGGAACTCGATCGTGTCGGGCACGACGCTCGAGGCGCCGATCGTCTCCGCCACCGCGTCGAGCCGCGCGTCCTGCACCGGCACCACCGCCACGTTCGGTTCGATCGTCGTGAACGGGTAGTTGGCGGCCTCGGCGCCGGCCCGCGAGAGCGCGTTGAACAGCGACGACTTGCCGGCGTTCGGCATCCCGACGATCCCGACCTTCATCACCGCCCGAGCCCTCCGATGACCGTCCCCAGCGCGGCGCCGGCCGCGACATCGGACGGGTAGTGCACGCCGAGGTAGAGCCGCGAGAACGCCATCGCGACGGCGGCACCGAGCAGCGGGACCCGCGGCACGAGCGCGCCAAACGCCTGCGCCGCGGCGAACGACGACGTCGAGTGCGACGACGGGAACGACAGGCCGGTCGGCGTCGCCATCAGGTGCGGCAGGTCCTCGACGACCGGCCGCCGGCGCCCGATCGCGAGCTTGATCGACGTCGACACGAGGTAGGCGCCGCCGACGCAGCCGGTCGCGCGCACCCAGCGCCGGCGCTGCCGCGCGTCGGCCGCGGCGCCCGCGCAGCCGAGCACGAGCCAGACCGCGCCGTGCTCGCCCAGCCGCGAGTAGCGCCGCACCCAGAGCACCGTCGCCGGCGTGCGCGCCAGCGAGCGCACGCGCCGGTACAGGGCGAGATCGACCGCGTTGAAGGCGACACGGAAGGTGCGCAGCAACTAGAAGCCGACGCGGTGCTCGCCGGACTCGACGCGCAGGTAGGCGACCTGCGACAGGTCGACGAGGACGGCGCCGTCGGTCGCCTCGACCTCGAACCAGCTGTCCTGCCTGTCCTGCAGCGCCTTGCGCAGCTTCTCCAGCTCGGCGTCGGAAAGCCGCAGCGACAGCACCTGGCCGCCGCCGGTGAAGCCCAGCGCCGCGCGGCGCGCGCTGGGCGGAGCCTTCGTGGGATCGCTCATACGTGCACCGCCGCGGTTTGAACTAGTTCGGTGAGGACGCCGCCGGAGGCGGACGGGTGGAGGAACGCGACGCGCGAGCCGCGGATGCCGGTGCGGGGCTCGGTGTCGATCAGTTGCCGGCCGGCGGCCCGCAGCTCGTCGAGCGCGGCCGCGACGTCGTCGACGCGGTAGGCGACGTGGTGCAGGCCAGGCCCGCGCTTGGCGAGGAAGCGGCCGACCGGCGTGTCGTCACCCAGCGGCGCCAGCAGCTCGACGTGGCTGTCGCCGACGTCGAGCAGCGCGGCCTCGACGCCCTGGTCGGCGATCGTCTCCCGGTGCACCAGCGGCATCCCGTACGTGTCGCGGTGGATCGCGATCGCGGCGTCGAGGTCGGCGACCGCGACGCCGATGTGGTCGATGCTGCGCAGCACGACGGCGAGTGTACCCTCAGCCTCCGTGCGGATCGCCGTCGCCGCCAACCCCGCATCCGGCGGCGGCTTTGACCCGGCGCCGCTCGTCGCGGTCATGCGCGGCGCCGAGGTGCGGCTGTTCGGCGACCTCGAGGAGGTCGCAGGCTGGCGCCCCGATCGCGTCGCGGTGGCCGGCGGGGACGGCACGATCGGGCCCGTCGCCGCGCTGGCCGGGCGGCTCGGCGTCCCGCTCGCGGTGATCCCCACCGGCACGGCGAACGACTTCGCGCGCGCCCATTCCCTGCCCGGCGACCCGGTCGCCGCCGCCGTGCTCGCCGCGTCCGCCGCGACCACGCGCACGCTCGACCTCGGCCGGCTCGCCGACGGCCACCCGTTCGTCAACGCCGCCAGCGCCGGGCTGGCCTCGGTGGCCGCGCGCCGCGCGCAGCCGCTCAAGCACCGGCTCGGGCCGCTCGCCTACGCGGTCGGCGCCGTGCGCGCCGCCGCGACCGCCGCGCCGCTCGACACGGCCGTGCGCGCCGACGGGCGGGAGGTCTTCGCGGGCGGCGCCTGGCAGGCGATCGTCGCGGTGAGCGGCGCCTTCGGCGGCGGCAGCGGCGTGGAGGAGGCCGACCCGCGCGACGGCGCGCTCGACGTGATCGTCCTGCCCGCCGGATCGCGGCTCGGCCTCGCCCGCCGCGCCTGGGGACTGCGGACGCAGACGATCGCCCGCCAGCGCGCGGTCGAGCACGCGCGCGGCGCCGTCGTCGAGATCGCCGTGCCGGACGGCACCGAGCTCAACGTCGACGGCGAGATCCGCCGCGGTGGGCTCGAGCGCGTGAGCGTCGAACCGCGGGCCTTCGCGCTCGTCGTGCCGGCGTGACTCAGGCGGGTCGTGCGAGCCTGACGCCGTCGCGCCCCTGGCGCTTGACGTCGTAGAGCGCCCCGTCGGCGCGCGCGACGACCGCCTCGTCGCTCTCGCCGGTGCCGGCCACGGCGAGGCCGACCGACAGCGTCGAGCCGAGCCGGTCGCGCGCCTGCGAGCGCAGCTCCCAGCCGATCTGCTCGGCCTGCGCCTCGCCGTCGCACTCGAACACGAGCGCGAACTCGTCGCCGCCGATGCGGAACGCGCGGCCGCCGGCCGGAGCCGCGGCGCGCAGCAGCGCGGCCATCGCGCGCAGCACGTCGTCGCCCGCCGCGTGGCCGCGGGTGTCATTGATCGCCTTGAAGCCGTCGACGTCGGCGAGCAGCACCGCCGTGCTGCGGCCGCGGCGGGTGGCCTCGCGCACGGTCGGGGCGGACGCGACGGCGCGCTCGAGCCGCCCGCCGCCGGACGAGGAGATGTGCAGCGGCGCGGCCGCGGTCTCGGGGGCGGCCGGCCACGGCTCGGCGGGCGGCCGAACAGCCAGCCCTGGCCGAAGTCCGTCTCGGCCTCGCGCAGTACGGCCAGCTCCTCCGGCCGCCTTGATCGTTACGGCCGCCTGGATGGCCGCCGCCACCAAGACGCCGACGGGACGGAGGCGGAGCTAACCCTTTTCCGACGCCGCGGCCACAACCCTCAAGCCGCGGCCGGGCGTGCGGTAGAGGCGCGGCACGCCCTCCATGATGCGGTCGAGCTCGCCGCGCTCGAGCACCTCGTTGCGCAGCAGCGCGCCGGCGATCTTGTCGAGCTTGTCGCGGTGCTCGGTGATGATCCGCACCGCGCCGCGCATCGCCTCGTCGGCGAGGTGCTGCTGCTCCTCGTCGCGCAGCTGGCGCGTGCGGTCGGACACGGCGCCGCCCTCGGCGGACACCTTGCGCGAGGTGATCGACGTGCCCATCGCGTACTCGTGCACCATCGAGCGCGAGATCTCGGCCACGCGGTGCAGGTCGTCGGACGCGCCGGTGGTCACCGCGCCGAAGACGATCTCCTCCGCGGCGCGGCCGCCGAGCAGCATGGTCATGAAGTCGATGAGCTCCTCGCGCGTCTTGAGGTAGCGATCCTCGTCGGGGAGGTTCAGCGTGTAGCCGAGCGCGCGGCCGCGGGGGATGATCGAGATCTTGTGCACGCGGTCGAGGCCGGGGAGCAGCTCGGCGCAGAGCGCGTGGCCGGCCTCGTGGAAGGCGACGACGCGGCGCTCGTGGTCGTTGAGCGTGCGGCGCGACTGCATGCCGGCGACGACCCGCTCGAGCGCGCTGTCGAAGTGGGACTGGCAGAGCGACGTGCGGTGCTCGCGCGCGGCGGCGATCGCCGCCTCGTTGCAGATGTTGGCCAGGTCGGCGCCGGTCAGGCCCGAGGTCTGCCGCGCGATCGTCTCGAAGTCGCAGTCCGGGCTGAGCGGCTTGCCCCTGGTGTGGACGCGCAGGATCGCCTCGCGGCCCTCGACGTCGGGCGGCGACACGAACACCTGGCGGTCGAAGCGGCCCGGGCGCAGCAGCGCCGGGTCGAGCTTGTCGAGCAGGTTCGAGGCCGCGAGGACGACGAGGTCGCCGCTCGTGTCGAACCCGTCCATCTCGACCAGCAGCTGGTTGAGCGTCTGCTCGCGCTCGGAGTTGTTGTCGGCGCCGCGCTGGCCGCCGACGGCGTCGATCTCGTCGATGAAGATGACCGCCGGGCGGTGCTCGCGGGCGATCTGGAACAGCCGCCGGATGCGCGCGGCGCCGAGGCCGGCGAACATCTCGACGAACGCCGCGGCGCTCTGGGAGAAGAAGTGCGCACCGGACTCGTTGGCGACGGCCTTGGCGAGCAGCGTCTTGCCGGTGCCGGGCGGGCCGTGCAGCAGGATGCCCTTCGGTACCCGTGCCCCGAGCGCGCTGAAGCGGTCCGGCTCGCGCAGGAAGTCGACGACCTCCTGCAGCTCGGCCTTCGCCTCGTCGACCCCCGCCACTTCGGACCATTCGACCGCGCCGTCAGCCGCCGGCTTGATCTGCTGCGGCTTGGTCCGCGGCATCAGCTTCATCATCCGCCAGATGAAGAAGACCAGCAGGCCCATGAAGATGATCGGGGCCCACTGGAGGATCCAGTACTCGATCTGACCCCAGCTCGGCATCCCGGCAAGTATGCCCCGCCCTGGGGATTCCGGACTAGGGTCCAGACCCTAAACGGACGGCTGGGCTTCGACCCGCAGGATCTCCGCGAGCGCCGCCCGCCCGACCTCGAGCTGGCGCTCGTCCGGCTCGCGCGTGCCGAGCAGCCGCTGGAGCTCGAAGCCGGGCCGGCGCAGGGCTTTCGCAATCGGCGAGGCACCGTTGCGCTCGCACCAGGCGAACACCTCGACCGCCGCGGCGGTCGACGCGACCGCGACCCCGGCGTTCGCCAGCGGGCCCGGGTGCTCGAGCACCCGGCGCACGAGCAGTGCGCCCGCGAGGTTGGACGCGAGCATCGGCGTGACGAGGTGCGAGCCGCAGCGGTCGTGCTCCTTGGCAGCGTCGGCGGCGTCCGCCGCGTCGGACTCGTAGGCGGCGATCGCCTTGTGCTCGACGCCGTGGTAGGCGGCCAGCTCGCCGCCGCGCAGCGCGAGCACGGCGGGCGCCAGCGACAGCATCGCGGCGGCGGCCTCGCCGGTCGCGCCGCGCACGCGGCGGCGCAGGAGGGCGCCGGCCAGCGAGGCGCCGGCGGCGACGCCGAGCACACTCGGGTTCTCGAACGGCAGCTTGGCCTGCGGCAGCGCGCGCTTGACCAGCGGGATCACGACAAACGCCTCGCCGAGCCGGACCACCCCGCGCAGGCCGGGCACGCCGTCCGCCGCCTGCACGCGCGGCTTGCGGCCCGAGGCGGTGGCGATCCGCCCGTCGTCGGTCCGCACCGAGGCGGCCCAGTGCGCCGGGCCGTGTACCAGCAGGCCGTTGCGCAGCGCCATTCCGCCCAGGCGCAGCTTGTCGTCGTCGGTCATCCCAGGAGTCTCCTTGGCAGGTCGGCGAAGAAGCCGGCGGCGAACGCGAGGTCGCGGACGTCGATCCGCTCGTCGCTCGCGTGCATCATCGGCCACGTCTCGTACAGGCTCTGGTGGCGCTGCGGGAAGAACCCGTAGGCCACGCAGTCCGGGAACGCGGCCCGGAAGTGGCGGGAATCGGTGAAGGCGGGCAGCACCGTCGGCACGGCCTCGGCGCCGGGATCGCTGGTCG
This sequence comes from Solirubrobacteraceae bacterium, assembly GCA_036520135.1. Classification (GTDB taxonomy): domain Bacteria; phylum Actinomycetota; class Thermoleophilia; order Solirubrobacterales; family Solirubrobacteraceae; genus DASSUW01. Next base: position 29,937 of record DATDKF010000297.1, on the reverse strand, counting down.
CCAGCCAGCCGCGGATCGCGTCCATGAGCGGCGAGTCGATCGGCGAGCGGTTGCCGACGACCTGCTCGATGAACTCGACCTCGAACCCGTCGTCGCCCACGAGCTCGCGTACGCGCCGCATCGTGGCGTCGCCGTTCATGCCCGGGGGCACCCGGCAGTCGACCAGCAGGTCGGCCTTGGCGGGGATCACGTTGATCTTCTCGGACGCCCAGATGCGAGTGGGCACGGCGGTGACGCGCAGCGTCGGCTCGACGAGCACCGCCAGCCGCGGCTCGACCGCGCGGATGTGGGCGACGGCCTGCCCGGGGTTCTCCGCGTCCTCGCCGAGCGCCTGCAGGAGCGCCTTCGGCTCGGCCACGACGTCGTATTCCGGCTGGCGCTCGCCGAGCCGGGTGATCACCGGCGCGAGCTTGAGCAGCGCGTTGTCGCCGGTCCCCGGGACGGAGGCGTGCGCGGCGACGCCGCGGGCGCGCACGCGGAAGCGGAACGTGCCCTTCTCGGCGCAGCCGACGCCGTACAGCCGGCGGTCGCCGTAGGGCATCACTGCGCCGCCGCCCTCGTTGACGAGCCAGTCGACGCGGGCGGCGTCCGGCCGTTGCTCGGTGATCCACTGCGAGCCGAGCCGGCCGCCGGTCTCCTCGTCGACGACCGCGATCACCTTCAGCTCGCCCTTGGCGGGGCGCCAGCCGTTGCGCGCCAGCGTGGCGGCGGCGACCGCCTCGGCCGCGGTCTGAGACTTCATGTCGACGGCGCCGCGGCCCCACAGCTGGCCGTCGGCGACGTCGCCCGACCAGGGGTCGTGGCGCCAGTCGTCGGCGTCGGCGAGGACGGTGTCCACGTGCGACGTGTAGCCCAGGACCGGGCCGGGCTCGTCCCCTTTCAGCGTCGCGACGAGGTTGGGCCGCTCGGGCTCGGCACCCATCAGCTCGACGTCGAACCCGGCCTCCTGCAGGTAGCCGGCGAGCCACTGCTGGCACTCGCGCTCGTTGCCCGGCGGGTTGACCGTCTTGAAGCGGATCAGCCGGGCGAGCACGTCGGCCGTCTCCTGCGCGAGGGCGTCGCCTCCTGCCATTCGATGATCGTATTAGGCGGCGAGCGCGTGCAGGCGCCCTTCGATCGCCCGCTGCGCCCGCTCGAACGCCTCGGCGTCGCGGTTGATCTGGAAGCGCAGGTTGGCGGCGCTGCCGATCGCGTCGAGTTCGAACGCGAGCTGCTCGGGGTCGGCCTGCGGGTCCAGGTGGCCGGCGCGCTGGGCGGAGCGGATCAGGTCCGCGACGAGCTGGGACCAGGCGGCGAACTCTTCGAAGATCGCGTCGCGGACGGGGCCGGGATGGCGGCTGTCGTACTCGAGCCGCGCGGCGTCGAAGAAGCAGCCGCCGCGGAAGACGCCGCGGCGCAGGTAGTCGAGCTTCGCCTCGAGCAGCGCGGCCAGGCGCGGCAGGCCGCGCTCGGCGGCGCGCGCGGGCTCGACGACCTCGGCGACGAAGATCTCGCGGGCGGCCGCGATGGTGGCGAGCTGCAGCTCCTCCTTGGACCCGAAGTGGGCGAACAGCCCGCTCTTGCTCATGCCGAGCTCGCTCGCGAGGCGGCCGATGGTCAGGCCCTCGAGGCCCTCGACGGAGGCGATGTCGACCGCGGTGGCGAGGATCGACTCGCGCGTGCGGCGGCCGCGCTCGCGGCGCCCGTCCAGTACCTCCTCGGTCTCCGGCATGTCAGGAAAAGTAGCACGATCGTTCGTTCTGTGATACAAAGCACGATCGTTCGTACTTCTTCTCCCCAGGAAGGTCGACGTGTCGGGCTCTCATTCCCCATGGCCGGTGTTCTGGCTCGCAGCGGCGGGCACGTTCCTCGCCTACCTCGACGTGACGATCGTCAACATCGCGTTCCCCTCCATCGCCGGCGACTTCTCGGGCGCCGGGCTCGGCGAGCTGTCGTGGGTCGTGAACGCGTACGCGCTGGCGTTCGCGGCGCTGCTGGTGATCTTCGGCCGCGCGGCCGACCGGATCGGCCGGCGCCGGATCTACCTCGCCGGGACGGCGCTGTTCGCGGCGGCCTCGACCGCGTGCGCGCTGGCGCCGTCGGTCGGCGTGCTGGTGGCGGCGCGGACCGTGCAGGGCGCGGCGGCGGCGGCGATGATCCCCGCCGCGCTCGGACTGCTGCTCGCCGCGTTCCCGCCGCAGCGCTGGGCGGCGGCGATCGCCGGCTGGGGCGCCGTCGGCTCGGTCGCGGCAGCGCTCGGGCCGCCGATCGGCGGGCTGCTCGCGGACGGCGGCGGCTGGCGCTGGATCTTCGTGATCAACGTCCCGGTCGGGATCGCCACGCTGGTCGTGGGCGCGCGGCTGCTGCGCGAGTCGCGCGCGGTCGAGACCGCGCGCCCGGACGTGCCCGGCGCCGTGCTGCTCGCGGGCGCGACCGGCGCGCTGGCGCTGGCGCTCGTGCAGGGCGACGCGTGGGGCTGGGACTCGGCGGCCACGCTCGGGGCGTTCGGCGGCGCGCTCGTGGCGGGCGGCCTGCTGGCGGTGCGCACGCGCCGGATCGCGGCCCCGGTGCTCGAGCCCGCCCTGCTGCGGTCGCGCTGGTCGCGGGCCGCGAACGCGGGCACGATGGCGTTCGGCGCGGCGCTGTTCGCCAGCCAGCTGTGCGCGGTCCTGTTCGCGACGAGCGTCTGGGGCTGGTCGGTGCTCGAGGCCGGCCTCGCCGCGATCCCGGGCCCGATCGCGTCCGCGTTCGCGGCGCCGCTCGGCGGCCGCTGGGCGAGCCGCAGCGGTCCGCGCCCGGTCGCGATCGCCGGCGCGGCGCTGTTCGCGGCCGCGCTGCTGTGGGTGGTCGTGGCCGCCGGTTCGACCCCGGACTTCCTCGGCGTCTGGCTGCCCTACGGCGTGGTCGGCGGCGCCGGGATCGGCCTCGGCCTGCCCGCGCTGATCGGCGCCACCGCCGCCGGCCTCCCGCCGGGCCGGTTCGCGACCGGCATGGCGCTCGCCACCACCGCCCGCCAGCTCGGCGCGGTGATCGGCGTCGCGCTCCTCGTCGCCGTGGTCGGCACCCCGGCCCCGGGCGACGCCGTCGCCGCGTACCACGGCGGGTTCGCGCTCTGCGCGGGAGCGTTGGCGGTGGCCGCGGCGTGCGCGGGCCTGCTGGGGCGGGCGCCGGAGGCCGTGGCGGCGCGGGGTGTTGAGCCTGCAGTGGCGTGAGCGCCGGCGAACGTCAACTGCGGCTAGGTAGGGAGGCTGGGGTGCCAGCGGTTCGTCGCAATCATCGCCGCGCCGGTCGCGAATGCGACGAAACGCTGGCTATAGGGGACGAACGTGGCAATCGCCGGCGCCGGCGACGCGATTGCGACGAAATGCACCCTCGGCGCGTGGGTTTCGTCGCACCGCTCGCCTCGCCGCGCACGAGTGAGACGAAACCCACGTCACAGGACGGTTTCGTCGCAACGATCGCGCGGCCGCGCACGATTGCGACGAAACCCACGCTCGCGTCCCCGCTCCCCTACCCAGCCGCAGTTGACGTTCGCCGGCGCTACGACCGCTTGGCGAACAGCCGCGCGTCGACCGCCATCGGCCGCTCGGTCGGCTGGCCGAAGTAGAAGCCCTGGCCGAGGTCGACGCCGAGCTCGAGCATGGTCTCGTATTCGTCGACGCGCTCGATGCCCTCGGCGACGACCTTCGCGCCCTGCTCGTGGGCGAGCTCGACGAGGGCGGCGATGAGCTTGCGCCGGGCCTCGGAGTGCTGGATGCCCTGCGTGAGCACGTTGTCGATCTTCGCGATGTCGGGGCGCAGGCGCTCGAGGCAGAGCAGCGCGTCGGTGCCGCAGGAGAGGTCGTCCAGCGCGATCTGGGCGCCGCGCTTGCGGTGGGCCTCGACCATCTCGGCGAGCATGTCGCGGTCGGCGCAGCGCTCGGGCTTGATGAGCTCGATGCAGATCCGCGACGGGTCCGCGTTCATGCGCGCGACGACGGGCCAGGTGGTGCGGACCGTCGACTCGATGTCGAGCGCCGCACGCGGGTCGAGGTTGACGAACAGCACCTCGCCCTCGGGCAGCAGCGGCAGCCCGATCTCGAGCGCGGCGGTGCGGGCGCGGTAGTCGAAGGAGAAGAGCGCGTCGTGGGCCTCGGCCGCGGCCAGCAGCTCGCCGCCGCGGACCTCGACGGCGCCGAGGCGGCCGCGCATGAGCGCCTCGCGGCCGTAGGCGCGGCCGCTGGCCAGCTCCACGATCGGCTGGAAGTGCGGCTTCATCTGACCGTGCGAGAGAAACTCGGGGAACCAGTCGGTGCGCGAGCGGTCGAGCAGTTGCTCGGCCGGCAGCGGGAGCGCCTGGTCGTCGGACAGGCGCAGCGCGAACAGGCACGCGCGCTCGGCGGCCGAGACGGTCTTGAGCAGCTCCTTGAGGCGGTCGTTCCAGCCGGGCCCGGCCAGCACGAGACCCTCCACGGCGATGTCGCCCTCGACGGGCTCCGTGGCCAGGTGCTCGACCTTGTAGAGCACGGACGGACGGTGCGACAGCAGTCGCACGCCGTCGATCGTCGCCTCGGCGGGGCTCACGGACTAGGAATCGGCCGGAATGCGGGCCAACTGAAGGTCAGACCCTGTAAACGGCCCCTTCGACCGCGACTTCGACCGGTCCGCCGAACCCGCGCTCGGCCTCGCGGCGCGCCCAGTCGGCGTCCAGCTCGTCGGAGATGTGGGTGAGCACGACGCGGCGCGCGCCGGCCCGGCGACCGTGGTCGCCCGCCTCGGCCGGGGTGAGGTGCCCGCGCGGACCTTCGCGCTCGGGCCGCGGCAGCGTGGCCTCGATCAGCAGCAGGTCGGTGTCGCGCGCAAAAGCGCACAGCTCGTCGCTCGGGGACGAGTCGGCGCTGTAGGTGAGCCGCCCGTCGGGGCCGGAGACGGCGACCGCGTGGGTGGGCAGGAAGTGCGGGACGGGCTGGAAGCGCAGCTCGACGTCGCCGACCGCGACCGCGGCGCCGGGGTCGTACTCCTCGAGCCGGAACGCGGTCTCGATGTGCTCCTCGCGCATCCCGGAGGCGGAGCACAGGCGCCGGAACGCGGCCCGCGCGCCGGGCGGCGCGATCAGTCGCGGGTGCGGCGGGTCGTCGGTGCCCGGCCAGCCGTCGACCGGCACCGGCTGGTGGCGCGGCGCGTACGTGAGGCCGGACGCGTAGGGCACGAGGTCGAGGATGTGGTCGGCGTGCAGGTGGGAGACCACCACCGCGTCGACGTCCGCGTAGTCCCGGACGCTGCGCAGCTTGCCGAACACGCCGCTCCCGCAGTCGAGCAGCACGCACGTGTCGCCCGCCTCGACGAGGTAGCCGCTGCACGCTCCCCCCGCGTCCTGCCAGGCAGGCGATTTGCCCAGGACCCTCAGCTCCACAAGGTGTATCGTCGCACGGCGATCGTCGCCGGCGAGCTCGGTCACATGACGAGCCGACTCACGGCCCGGCGACGAGCGACGGGCGTAAGGCCAATCAACGGGCCTGCGCGGCGCTAGGCATGCAGAGCCGCTTGCTCCTGCGCGGTGGGAAACTCCCAGGCCGCCTGGCGGCGGCGCTCCTGCCGGAATACGAACCGCATCTGGCGGGGAGGACGCAGGCCTTCGGGTGTGTTCGGCCGGAAGGTCGCGCACGCTTGGTCGAGCTGCAGCGCGCACAGGCCGTTGCGCCCGAAGAAGCAGTCATCGCAGGTCACCTTCCGCCCATTGGCGCGCTTGTCCACCCCAGAGTCCCCTTCGCTTCACCAGACCGTCACAGGACGGCAACAGAAAAGCTCACCGTGGCGGACCCGGCAACCCGCTTCCCCGCAAAACGCACAGACTTTCTGTCTACCCCGCAAATACCCTCCAAACAGATGAAAAAGACCCTCCCTGCGACCTGCCGATGCCGCACGTTCGGCGTTTTTCGTTGATGCGCGTCCTCGTGACCGGAGTCTCGGGGTACGTGGGCGCCGCGCTGGTGCCGCGGCTGCAGGCCGCCGGGCACGAGGTGCGCGGCTTCGCGCGCGCGCCGGAGCGGGTCGCGGCCGCCGGCGTGCTGCTCGACGACGTGGTCGTCGGCGACGCCGTGAGCGGCGCCGGGCTCGGCCGCGCGCTCGACGGCGTCGAGGCCGCCTACTACCTGATCCACTCGATGGAGGGGCCGGCCGACAGCGGCTTCCCGGATCAGGAGCGCCGCGCCGCCGAGCGGTTCGCCACCGCCGCCCGCGCCGCCGGCGTGCGGCGGATCGTCTACCTCGGCGGCCTCGTGCCGGACACGGGAGCGGTGTCGCGCCATCTCGTCTCCCGCCTCGCCGTCGAGGAGGCGCTGCTCGCGGCCGCGGACGAGCCGATCGCACTGCGCGCCTCGATCGTCGTCGGCGCCCGCTCGCGCTCGTTCCGCTTCCTCGTGCGGCTGATCGAGCGGCTCCCGGTGCTCGCCCTGCCGGCGTGGCGGACCAACCGCACCCAGCCGATCGACGGCCGCGACGTCCTCGACTTCCTCGTCGCCGCCGCCGACGCGCCTGCCGCCGTGGCCGGCCGCTCGTGGGACATCGCCGGCCCGGACGTCATGACCTACCAGCAGCTGATCGAGCGGATCGCCGACGCGATGCTCGTCGCCCGCCCCGCGATCCGCCTCGGCGTCTCGCTCACGCCGATCGCGAGCGTCGTGGCCGCCGCCGTGGCGGCCGAGGATCCCGGCTTCATCACGCCGCTCATGGAGTCGCTGGAAAGCGACCTCCTCCCCCGCCACCACGACGCGGCGGAGGCCTTCGGTATTAGGTTGCACTCCTTCGACGCAGCCGTCGAACGCGCCCTGCGCGAGTGGGAGCAGATCGAGGAGGTGGCCGCCAAGTGACGCTGGTGATCGCGTCGATCGAGATCGACGCTCCGCGCGAGAAGGTCTACGACCTCGCGCTCGATCCGGCGCGCCTGGACGAGTGGGTGACGATCCACCGGCGCGTGAACTCGCGCGACGCCGGGCCGCCGCGCGAGGGCTACGAGATGAACCAGACGCTGCACCTGCGCGGCGCCAACTTCAAGGTGAGCTGGACGCTGACCGAGGCCGACCGCCCCGACCGCGCCACGTGGGAGGGCCGCGGCCCCGCCCACTCGTACGCGCGCACGAGCTACGACCTGCGCGCGCTCGACGGCGGCCGCACGCGGTTCGAGTACGAGAACGAGTTCACCGCGCCCGGCGGGTTCCTCGGCGCCGCCGCGAGCCGGATGCTGATCGGCGGCGTGCCCGAGCGCGAGGCCAAGCGCTCGCTCGAGCGCCTCAAGGCGCTGCTGGAAGCCGGTTAGGGCAGTCGGTTAGATGAATCCACCGATGGCGGGCGGCGCCGCGCCCGCGAGCATCGGCGCCATGTACGCACAACTCGTAGAGGGCGGCACCACGCCCGCCCGCCGCACCGACATGGACCGGATCGTCACCGACGAGATGGTCCCCGCGCTGGCAGCCGAGCCCGGCTTCGCCGGCGCCCTGAACCTCGTCGACCGCGAGAGCGGCGACGCCATGATGATCATTCTCTGGGAGACCGAGGCCCAGGCCCGCCGGGCGCTCGCCGAGTACGGCGGCGCGTTCCTGAAGGCGCTGGCCAGCGTCGCCGCCATCTCCACCGGCACGCGCCGGCCGATCTCGGTCTGGGAGGTCAACGCGCGCGCGTAGTCAGAATCCGGGCATGGCCCATGCCCGCTACGAGACCGACGGCGACGTTGCCGAGATCGTCATCTCCAACCCGCCCCTGAACCTGTGGGGGTCCCAGCTGATCGCCGACGTCGAGGACGGCGTGGCGCGCGCCGCCGCCGAGCGGCCGCGCGCGCTGCTCGTCCGCGCCGAGGGGGACGTGTTCTCCGCCGGCGTCGACGTCCACGTGTTCGAGGGGCTCGACGCGCCCTCGGCGACAGCGCTCACCGAGCGCCTGCTGCGCCTCACCCACGCGGTCGAGGATCTTCCGCTCCCGACGCTCGCCGTCGCCCACGGTCTGTGCCTCACCGCGGGGCTCGAGCTGTCGCTCGCATGTGACCTGCTGTGGGCGGCGGAGGGTGTGCAGTTCGGGCTGGTGGAGAAAGTGGTGGGGATCACACCCCTGATGGGCGGCACGCAGCGGATGGCCGAGCGCGCCGGGACCGCACGGGCGCGCGAGTTCGTGATGACCGGCCGCCTCTACGACGCGCAGACGCTGCACTCGTGGGGCGTGGTCAATCGCGTGGTGGAAACGGATCAGCTGCTGGAGAAGGCCCGCCGGTTCGCGGCCGACCTCGCGGCCGGGCCGACGATCGCTCACGCGGCGACGAAGGCGATCGTCCGGGCGCAGGCCGACCGCGGCACGCGCGGGGCCGACGATCACACGGCGGAGCTGACGTCACACCTGTTCGCGACGGACGACTGCCGGAATGCGGTGCAATCATTCTTGCGCGAAGGACCCGGACAAGCCACGTTCACTGGTAAGTTGTGACCCGGTCAAATAGGGTGAAAGGACACCAGTGGCAGATTTTCTCGATGAGAAGCGCAAGGAGATCCAGGCGCGTCTGAAGGAGCTCCGGCCCCTGGTGGACGAGTACCACCGCCTCGAGGCCGCCGAACAGGCGCTGTCCGGCGTCGGCGGCCGCGCCTCCGCCACCGCGACCGCCGCGCCGAGGCGGCGCCGCCGCTCGTCAGGCTCCTCCGACGGCCGCCGCGGCCGCCCGCGCGGCTCCGGCACCCGCGCCGCGCAGGCGCTGCAGCTCGTCGGCGAGCGCCCCGGGATCACCATCCCCGAGCTCGCCGACGCGATGGGCATCAAGCAGAACTACCTGTACCGGGTGATGCCCGGCCTCGCCGACGACGGGAAGGTCACCAAGTCGGGCCGGGGTTGGCACCTACGGGCGTAACGTCGCACGGCGACCGTCGGCCCCGGTTTGACCCACGACACGGTGGGCGGTGGGGCCGACGGGCGATGGGCGAAAGTCAGATCAGACCGAGGTCCCTGACCGCGTCCCGCTCGCCGACAAGCTCGGCGACGGTCTTGTCGATCCGTTCCTGCGAGAACGCGGGGACGTCGAGCCCTTCGACGATCTCCCACTCACCGTTCGAGCTCCGGCACGGGAACGAGGAGATGATCCCCTCCTCCACGCCGTAGGCGCCGGGGGACGGCACCGCCATCGACACCCAGTCGTCCCCCTGCGTGCCTCCCACCCAGTCGTGCACGTGGTCGACCGCCGCGTTGGCCGCCGAGGCCGCCGACGACGCGCCGCGCGCCTCGATGATCTCCGCCCCGCGCTTGCCCACCCGCGGGATGAACTCGTTCGCCACCCACGCCTCGTCGCCGACCACGTCCCACGCGCGCTCACCGCGCACCTTCGCGTTGAACAGGTCGGGATACATCGTGGGTGAGTGATTGCCCCACACCGCCATGTGCGAGATGTCGGACACCGGGGCGCCGGTCTTCTGTGCGAGCTGACCGACGGCGCGGTTGTGGTCGAGCCGCGTCATCGCCGTGAACCGCTCGCGCGGCACGCCGCCGGCGTTGCTCATCGCGATCAGCGCGTTCGTGTTGGCGGGGTTGCCAACCACCAGCACCTTGACGTCGTCCGCCGCGCCGGCGGCGATCGCCTCGCCCTGCGGCCTGAAGATGCCGCCGTTGGCCTCGAGCAGGTCGGCGCGCTCCATGCCCTTCGTGCGCGGGCGCGCGCCCACGAGCAGCGCGATGTTGCAGCCGTCGAACGCGGTGCGCGCGTCGTCGGTGACGTCGATGCCGGCGAGCAGCGGGAACGCGCAGTCGAACAGCTCGAGCGCCGTGCCCTCCGCCGCCTTCACCGCGTCGGGGATCTCCAGCAGCCGCAGGCGCAGAGGAGTGTCGGGACCGAGCATCTGACCGGACGCGATCCGGAACAGCAGCGCGTAGCCGATCTGCCCGGCCGCACCCGTCACGGTGACATTGACTGGTGAAGCCATCTAACCGTTCATCTCCTCGGTCGATTCAAGTTCCGGCGGCCCGCCGCCGGCGCGGGACCCGCGAGCCGATCGGCAAGGCTATGCCACCATAGAGGCCCAGTGCTCGGTGGCAGCTCCATACGGCTGGCGACCATCTTCGGCATCCGCATCGGCGTCAATGTCACGTGGTTCGCCGTCCTCTTCCTCTTCATCTTCTGGCTCAACAACGCCTTCGAGAACAAGCTCGGCGACGCGACGCTCGCGTTCTGGACGGCCGTCGCGGCCGCGTTCGGCTTCTTCGGCTCGATCCTCCTGCACGAGCTCGGGCACGCTGTCGCGGCGCGGCGCGAGGGCATCACCGTGAGCGGCATCGACCTCTTCTTCTTCGGCGGCGTCATGAAGATGAGCAGCGACACGCGGTCCCCGGGTCAGGAGTTCCGGATCGCCGTCGCCGGACCGCTGGTGACCCTCGGGATCGTGGTCGTGACCGGGTTCGCCTGCACCGCGCTGCTCGGCTGGAACGAGTTCGTCGACGTGGCCACGCTGAGCGGCACGCGCGCGGCGCCGAGCGCGTTCGACCTGTGGCTGAGCTTCCTCGTCTCGATGAACGTGCTGCTGCTCGTCTTCAACCTGATCCCCGCGTTCCCGCTCGACGGCGGCCGTATCGCGCGCGCCGTCGTGTGGCGCTTCACCGGCGACCGCAACCGCGCGACGCGCGTGTCGGCGATCCTCGGCCAGGGCTTCGCCGGCCTGCTGATCCTCTATGGGCTCTACGTGCTGATCGCCTGGGATGACACTACCGGCGGGCTGTGGGCGATAGTCCTCGGCTACCTGCTCGGCTCGTCGGCCCGCGCGGCGATCGCCCAGTCGGCGTTCACCGAGCGCCTGAAGGGCATCACGGTCGCGGACATCATGGACGCCGAGCCGGTGGCGATCCCGGCCGGCCTGCCGGCCGCCCGCGCCTGGGACGAGTTCTTCCTGCGCTATCAGGGCTGGCCGTGGTTCGCGGTCGTCGAGGCCGACGGGCGCTACGCCGGAATCGCCCACCGCGCGGCCGTCGAGCACGCCACGATCGACGAGGGCGGCCAGATGCCGGTGCGCGACGTCGCCTCCGGCGCCGACGACCGCGTGCGCTTCGACGAGCCGATCGAGACGCTGCTGGGCTCCGAGGCGCTGCGCCGGCTCGGCGCGCTGATGGCCGTCGACGCCGAGGGCCGGCTGCGCGGCGTCGTGACCGTCGAGCAGGTCACGCGCGCGCTGCGCTCGCGCCTCACGCCAGCCTGAGCAGCCGCGCGGCGTTGTCCTTGAGGACGAGCCGCGTCGTCTCCTCGTCGAACCCGAGCTGCTCGAAGTCCGCGAGCCAGCGGTCGGGCGTGATCATCGGGTAGTCCGAGCCGAACAGCACCTGGCGCTTGAGCAGCGTCCGCGCGTACTGCACGAGCTGCGGCGGGAAGTACTTCGGCGACCAGCCGGAAAGGTCGATGTAGACCTCCGGCTTGTGCAGGGCGATCGAGATCGCCTCGTCCTGCCACGGGAAGGACGGGTGCGCGAGCACGATCTGCAGCTCCGGGAAGTCGACCGCCACGTCGTCGACGTACATCGGGTTCGAGTACTTCAGGCGGATCCCGCCGCCGCCCGGCACCCCGGCGCCGATGCCGCTGTGGCCCGTGTGGAACAGGGCGGGCACGCCGGCCTCGGCGATCGCTTCGTAGAGCGGGTAGGCCGCGCGGTCGTTCGGGAAGAAGGCCTGCAGGTTCGGGTGGAACTTGAACCCGCGGACGCCGTGCTCCTCCACCAGCCGCCGGACCTGGCGCGCGCCGGCGCGGCCGCGGGCAGGGTCGATGCTGGCGAACGGGATCAGCACGTCCGGGTTCGCGGCCGCCACGGCGGCGACCTCTTCGTTCGAGACCGGCGGCCGCCCCGAGGCGGCCTCGTAGTCGACCGTGAAGACCACCGCCGCCATCTCCCGCTCGCGGTAGTAGGCGGCGACGTCGGCGGCGGTCGGCAGGCCCTCGCCGGAGTGGAAGTAGCGCGCCGACGCCTCCCGCAGGCGCGGCGGCATCGGGTCGTGCCCGTCCGCCGCCACCTCGGCGTGGGTGTGGACGTCGATCGCCCGGATCCGCCCGACGTCGATCATGTGCCGCAGGCTAGCCTCCGAAGCCATGCGCGGGCTGATGCAGGACGTCCCGCTGACGGTGGAGCTGGTGCTGCAGCGCGCCCGCCGCGCGCGCACCGTGGTGACCGCCACGCCCGACGGGCCGACGGTGCTCGCGTGGGCGGAGGTGGCGGAGCGGGCGGCGCGGCTGCGCGCCGCGCTGGCGGAGCTCGGCGTGCGGCCCGGCGACCGCGTCGCGACGTTCGCGCGCAACACGCACCGCCACGTCGAGCTGATCCTCGGCATCCCGGCGGCCGGCGCCGTCGTGCACCCGCTCAACATCCGCCTGCACCGCGACCAGCTCGCCTACATCGCCGCCGAGGCCGAGGACCGCCTGCTGTTCGTGGACGCGGAGCTGGCGCCGCAGGTGGAGGGCCTGGTCGAGCGGGTCGTGGTGCTCGACGACGGCTACGAGGCGCTGCTCGCCGCCGCCGAGCCCGACTGGTCGGTCGCCGCCGGCGAGCAGGACGCGCTTGCGCTCTGCTACACGAGCGGCACGACCGGCCAGCCGAAGGGCGTGCTGTTCTCGCACCGGTCGACGGTTCTGCACGCGCTCGGGCTGCTGATGGTCGACTCGCACGCCGTGTCGCGCGAGGACGTGCTGATGCCGGTCACGGGCCTCTTCCACGTGCTCGGCTGGGGCCTGCCGTACGCGGTCGCGCTCGCCGGCGGCGACCTCGTGCTGCCCGGCCATAGCAATGATCCGGGCGACCTCGCGCGGCTGATCGCCGAGCACGGCGTCACGAAGGCCGCGGCCGTCCCCACGGTCTGGAACGACTTCCTGGCCCAGTACGACGGCCCGCACGACCTGTCGACGCTGCGCGAGCTGCTGATCGGCGGCGCGCCGGTGCCGCGAGAGCTGATCCGCCGCTACGCCGCGCACGGCGTCGCGATCGCCCAGGGCTGGGGCATGACCGAGATGTCGCCGAGCGGCACGATGTCGCGCGAGGACGGCGCCGGCGAGGGCGCCTCACCTCAGGGCGCCGCGATGCCGCTGGTCGAGCTGCGGCTGACCGGCGAGGACGGCGAAGAGCTGCCGTGGGACGGGCAGGCGGTCGGCGAGCTCGAGGCGCGCGGGCCGCACGTCGCCAGCGGCTACTACCGCGGCGAGCCGTTCCCGGGCGGCTGGCTGCGCACCGGCGACCTCGCGACGATCGACCCCGACGGGACGGTCCGGCTCGTCGACCGCGCCAAGGACCTCGTCAAGTCCGGCGGCGAGTGGATCAGCTCGGCCCAGCTCGAGAGCGCGATCGCCGCGCACCCAGGCGTGACCGAGGCCGCGGTGATCGCGATCGCGGACGAGCGCTGGGGCGAGCGCCCGCTGGCGCTGGTGGCGGGCACCGCGACCGTCGACGAGCTGCGCGCGTTCCTGCGCGACCGCGTGGCCAAGTGGTGGATCCCGGAGCGCTTCGAGTTCGTCGACGCCATCCCGCGCACCGCGGTCGGCAAGTACGACAAGCGGGCGCTCAGGGAGCGCTATCGCGGGCCAGCCTGACCGCCACGCCCGGAATCGCCTCCATGTCGTCCTTGCTCACCCACGCCGCGATGCCGGCCGCCTCGGCCCGGTCGCGCAGCTCGTCGTCGACATAGGCGCTGCACAGCAGCAGCTTCTGGCCCGGCCGGCGCGCCAGGATCATCGGCGCGGCCTCGAGCCCGCCGACGCCGGGCATCATCGCGTCGAGCACCACGACATCGGGGTCGACCGCGTCGATCGACTCCAGCGCCGCCCGCACGCCGTCAGCCTCCCCCGCCACTTCCACGTCCTCCGGCGAATCCTCGACGATCGCGCGGAGAAGAAAGCGGGCATCGCCGCTGTCATCGACGAGCATGACCCTCACGGGGGGCACGGCTCAACGGTACTGGTGCCGTAATAACATCGCGCTTCATGCCCGCCCATGACGTCCTCATCATCGGCGCCGGCCTCGCCGGCCAGCGCGCGGCTCTGGCGGCGGCCCGTGAGGGCGCAACGGTGGCCATCATGTCCAAGGTCCACCCCGTCCGCTCGCACTCCAACGCGGCGGCAGGCGGCATCAACGCGGCGCTGAACCCGGACGATTCGTGGGAGTCGCACGCGTTCGACACCGTCAAGGGCTCCGACTACCTCGGCGACCAGGACGCGATCGAGATCATGTGCCGCGAGGCGCCCGGCGAGGTGCTCTGGCTCGAGCACTCGGGCGTCACGTTCCACCGCAACGACACCGGCCACCTCGGCACGCGCGCCTTCGGCGGCGCCTCCGCCGCCCGCACCTACTACGTCGCCGACATCACCGGCCAGGCGCTGCTGCACGTGCTCTACGAGCAGCTCATGAAGCACCACGAGCAGATCGACCGCTACGAGGAGTGGTTCGTCACCGGCGTCACGCTTGATGACAACGGCGAGTGCTGCGGCGCGGTGGCCCGCAACATCCGCGACGGTGCGATGGAGCTGTTCGCGGCCAAGGCGGTCATCCAGGCGTCGGGCGGCGCCGGCCAGTGCTTCAAGCCCACCACCAACGCGCTCATCTGCACCGGCGACGGGATCGCCCAGAGCTACCGCGTCGGCGCGCCGCTGATGGACATGGAGATGATCCAGTACCACCCGACCACGCTGGCCGGGAACGGGATCCTCATCACCGAGGGCGCGCGCGGCGAGGGCGCCCACCTCTACAACGCGCTCGGCGAGCGCTTCATGGAGAAGTACGCGCCCAACAAGATGGAGCTCGCCTCGCGCGACGTCGTGTCGCGCTCCGAGCAGACCGAGATCAACGAGGGCCGCGGGTTCCCCGACGGCACGGTCGCGCTAGACATCACCAAGGTGCCGCGCAAGCGCACCCTCGAGGCGCTGCGCGAGATCGTCAACATCGGGCGCGACTTCGCGGGCGTCGACATCACGCGCGAGCCGATCCACATCCGCCCCGGCTGCCACTACATCATGGGCGGCGTCAAGACCGACGTCTGGGGCGCGACCCCGATCCCGGGCCTGTACGCGGCCGGCGAGGTCGCCTGTGTGTCGGTCCACGGCGGCAACCGGCTCGGCGCCAACTCGCTGCTGGACACGCTGATCTTCGGCCGCCGCTCCGGCGAGCACGCGGCCAAGCGCGCGCTCGCCATGGGGATGCCGACGCCGGCGCTCAGCCACCTGGCCGACGAGCAGCGGATGATCGACGGGATCCTGCGCCGCTCGGACAGCGGCGGCCGCCGGATCTCCGAGATCAAGGACGACCTCGGCACGATGATGAACGAGAAGTGCGCGGTCTACCGCGACGAGACCGGGTTGGCCGAGGCCTACGATGCCATCAACCGGCTCAAGGAGGAGGCCGAGGTCGCCTGCATCGACGACCGCGGCACCGTCTTCAACCAGGACGTGCTCGGCGCCATCGAGCTCGGGTACATGCTCGACTGTGCGGAGTGCATCGTGGTCGGCGCGCTGGAGCGCAAGGAGTCGCGCGGCGCGCAGTTCCGCCTCGACTACCCCGAGCGCAACGACGACGAATGGCTCAAGCACATCACCCTGTCCGTCAACGGCGGCGGGCCGCCGCAGGTGTCCTACGCGCCGGTGACCCTCACGAAGTGGGAGCCCCAGGAACGGACGTACTGACATGCCCGAATACACACTGAAGATCCGCCGGTACTCGCCGGAGACCGGCGAGGCGGCCTACTGGGACGACTTCACGATCGAGCTCGACGGCCACCGCTCCGTGCTCGATGGCATCCTGCAGGCGAGAGATCGGCAGGACGGGTCGATCGGCATCCGCTGCTCCTGCCGCGCCGCGATCTGCGGCTCCTGCGGCGTCCGCATCAACGGCAAGCCGACGCTGGCCTGCCACACGCACCTCGACAAGGCAGCCGAGACCGCGCCAGACGGCGCGATCGTCGTCGAGCCGATGGGCAACATGCCCGTGCTCAAGGACCTGATCGTCGACATGGACGCGGTCCACTGGACGAAGATCCAGCGCGTCACGCCGTGGCTGCTGCCCGACGGCGACCCGCCCGAGCGCGAGTACGTCGTTCCGAAGGAGTCGATGGTCGACGTCACGCAGACGATGGCCTGCATCCAGTGCGGCGCCTGCGTGTCGGACTGCCTGTCGATGGAGGTCGACCCGCTGTTCATCGGGCCGGCCGCGCTCGCCAAGGCCTACCGCTTCGTCGGCGACCCGCGCGACGGCCAGCACTACGAGCGCCTCAGGGACCTCGCCGAGGACCCGCACGGCATCTACGACTGCACGCACTGCTTCAACTGCATCGAGGCGTGCCCGAAGGGCGTCGCGCCGATGAGCCAGATCATGCGGCTGCGGCGGCTCGCCAGCGACGACTTCGGGA
Source organism: Solirubrobacteraceae bacterium (assembly GCA_036520135.1). Lineage (GTDB taxonomy): Bacteria > Actinomycetota > Thermoleophilia > Solirubrobacterales > Solirubrobacteraceae > DASSUW01. Next base: position 13,599 of record DATDKF010000297.1, on the reverse strand, counting down.
TCGACGACCGCAACAACGGCCACCGGCACGAGATGGCGTTCGTCAAGAACATCGAGAAGAACGGCCTGCTGCACGAGGCGGACCTACTGCCCGACTCCTACGGCGGCAAGTTCCATCCCCGCGCGGTGCCCGAGCTGCTCGACTCGCTGCCGGTGATCCTCAAGGCGCTGCAGCGCGGCAAGGTGACGCCCGCGGGCGCGCTGCGGCACAAGCACAAGGCGCCGAAGGAGGTCAAGCGGATCTTCGAGCGGGTGCACGAGCAGGACGAGCGCTTCGAGCTCAACCTCTACGTCTCCGGCTACGAGGAGGAGGACGAGGCCGCCGGCGGGGACGCGCACGCCGACGCGGCCGGGAGCCACCTGCCCGAGGAGAGGAGCCCGAACCAGTGAGACAGAACGGCCACTGCAACGCCAACAGCGGAACCCGCTGATGCGGGTTGCCTACTGGCCCGGCTGCGTGAGCCGCGGCTTCACCCCCGAGCTGCACGGCTCGATGGCGAAGGTGGCGCCGCTGCTCGACATCGAGCTCGTCGCGCTCGACCGCGCCTCGTGCTGCGGCGCCGGCGTGATCGCCGAGCACAACCAGGAGCTCGCGGACACGCTCAACGCCCGCACGTTCGCGCTCGCCCAGAAGGAGATCGACGGCGGCGCCGACCTGATGATGAACATCTGCTCGACGTGCCAGGGCGCGCAGAACGAGTGCCAGGAGCGACTCGACGCGAACACCGAGTACCGCGAGTACATCAACGAGTCGCTGGCTGCCGAGTCGCTCAGCTACCGGCGCGGCATCGTGAACAAGCACTTCCTGTGGCTGATGGTCGAGGAAATCGGGCTCGACGCGATCCAGGCCAAGGTCAAGCGGCCGCTCACCGACCTGCGCGTAGGCCCGTTCTACGGCTGCTACATCGTGCGGCCGACCGACCGCCTGGGGATCGACCGCGACCATCCGCGGGACGCCTACCTGCACCAGCTGATCGAGGCGCTCGGGGGCACGGTGGTCGACTACGCCGGCCAGTACAAGTGCTGCGGCTTCCCGATCATCACGATGAACAAGGAGGCCTCGCTCAAGCAGGCCGGCCGCCATCTCGGCGACGCGATCGACGCCGAGGCCGACTGCCTGGTCACGCCGTGCCCGCTCTGCCACCTCAATCTCGACCTGCAGCAGCCGGGGGCCGAGCGCGTCGTCGGGCGCGAGCTCGGGATGCCGGTCCTGCATCTGCCGCAGCTCGTCGGCCTGGCGCTCGGCCTGGAGCCGAAGGAGCTGGGCTTCGGCAAGCACGTCGTGAAGCCCAGCTCCGTGATCGACTGGTCGACCTCGGTGGTCGCCTCCGTCTAGGTCATCCGCGCTCGCGCATCCCGGCGGCGGCGTTCCACTGCAGGATGCTGTCGTACTTCTGCAGCGGGGCCTCGGGCTCGTCGCCCACGCTGACGCCGTGCTTCCAGCTCGGCGGGCAGATCGCGATGAAGCGGGCGTAGCCGCCGAGCCCGCCGCCGAACTTCGGGTAGCCGATCTCGATCAGGCAGCCCTTGGGCTTGACCTCGTCGAGGTTGTCGACGCCCTCGGCCTGCGCGTAGCCGTGGTGCATGAGCCAGAACTCGCCCTCGAGCGTGGGCGTCGAATCGGTGTCGAGCGGCTCGTGGCCGTGGAACAGGATGTGGCGCTTGAGGTGCAGGAACTTCAGCGCGGCGAGCTTGACGCCCGGGAACTTCGTGAGCGTCGAGAGCGCCGGGTCGGGCCAGCGCTTGGACCAGTCCGAGCGCACCATCACCACGCTGCCGCGCGGAATCCGGCCGTAGCGCTTCTCCCACTTCTTGATGTCCGCGACCGTCAGGTGGTAGTTGAAGTCCTTCTTCACCTGCTTGACGATCGAGATCACCACGAGCGGGCGGACGGCGAACGTGGGCGGCAGCTCGTCGATCGCGGCGTACTCGGGCGCCCAGTGCGCCGGCGGGTCGAGCTGGGTGCCGAACTGGTCGGTCGGCAGGTCGTAGTGCGTGGCCTCGAAGCCGTCGGCCGCGTAGGTGTACGGCGTCGTGGTGCCCGGCTTGACGGTCGGCGAGAACGTCGCCGGCCCGAAGCCCGCCCACACCGGGATCTTCGGCGTGAGCGTGTGGGTGAGGTCGATGTACTTGGCTCCCTTGAGGGAGTCGTCGTACACGCGCCACAGCGGGGGCTTGGCGGCTGACGCGGTCGCGGCGCTCGCGAGTACGAGCGCCAGCGCGAGAAGAACTGCGCGTAGGGGTCGCATCCGCGGGATTTAACGAGAAAAGAGGGCCCGATGCCCGGACCCTCTCCCTCGTTCGTTGGCGTACCCCAGTCCGCCCCAGGAAGATTTCGCGGGCCTACTGATGCCCTGCTACGGGACGGCTGAAACAGGTTTCGTCCTCGGACTCCGCAAACTCCGTCCTGCGGACGACGTTACGTTCGGCACGCGAACCAACTTGCGCGCGTGCAGGACCTCGGCGATCTGGATCGCGTTGGTCGCGGCGCCCTTGAGCAGGTTGTCCGAGACGACCCACATGCAGAGGCCGCGCTCGTGCGTCGGGTCGCGCCGCAGGCGGCCGACGAACACGTCGTCGTGGCCCGCCGCGCCGAGCGCGGTCGGGTACGGGTCGACGAGCGTGAGGCCGGGCATGGCGGCGAGCAGCTCGCGCGCTCGCTCGACGCCCAGCGGCTCCCGGGTCTGCACGGTCACCGACTCCGAGTGCGAGCTGACCACCGGCACGCGCGCGCAGGTGACGTTCACCGGGATCGACTCGTCGCCGAGGATCTTCCGGGTCTCGAACATCATCTTGCGTTCTTCGTCGGTGTGGTCGTCGCCCGCGGCGAAGGTGCCGGCGCCGCCGAGCACGTTGAACGCGATCTGCTGCGGGTAGACCTGCGGCGCCGGCGGCTCTTGGCCGTGCAGCACCGCGTGGGTCTGCGCCTCGAGCTCCTCGACGGCCTTCACGCCGGTGCCGGACACCGACTGGTAGGTGGAGACGATCAGGCGCTCGATGCCGGCCGCGTCGTGGATCGGCTTGAGCGCGACCGTCAGCTGCATCGTCGAGCAGTTGGGGTTGGCGATCAGGCCCTTGTGACCCTCGAGCGCGTCGGGGTTGACCTCGGCGACGACGAGCGGAACCTCGGGGTCGCGCCGCCACTTGGAGGAGTTGTCGACGACAACCGCCCCGGCGTCGACGAACCGCCGCGCCCACTCGCCCGACGTGGCGCCGCCGGCCGAGAAGATCGCGATGTCGAAGCCCTGGATCGTCTCGTCGCTCAGCGGCTGGACGATCGTGCCGTCGAGCTTGCGGCCGGCGCTCCGCGCGGACGCGAACGGCACGATCTCCGATGCCGGGAAGTCGCGCTCGCGCAGCTTGGCGAGCATGACGGTTCCCACGGCGCCGGTGGCGCCCACGACGGCGACGCGGTAGGTCATGCGGTGGCTCCAAACGGGTGCTCGGCCTCGACCTGGTCGGCGCCGAGCTCGAACGCGGTGTGCAGCGCGCGCACGGCCCGGTCGACGGCGTCGCCGGCCACCACGCACGAGATCTTGATCGGGGAGGTCGAGATCATCTCGATGTTGATCTGCTCGTCGCCGAGGGTGCGGAACACCTTCGCGGCGACGCCGGGATGGGACTTCATTCCCGCGCCGACGACCGACACCTTCCCCATCTCGGGATCCTCGGCGACCGCGCGGATGCCTTGCTCGCCGACGACCGTGTCGAGCGCCTGGCGGGCGCTGCTCAGGTCGGCCCGCGGGACCGTGAACGACATGTCGGCCGACGCGCCGTCGGACACCGGCTCGTTCTGGATGATCATGTCGACGTTCACGTTGGCGTCGGCCAGCGCGGTGAAGATGCGGCCCGCGACGCCCGGGTTGTCCGGCACGCCCAGCAGCGTGACCCGCGCCTCGTCGCGCGAATGGGTGACGGCGGTGATCAGCGGGCGTTCCATGGTCTCCTCTTCTCCGACCACGAAGGTACCTGCCTCCTCTGTGAACGACGACCGGCAATGGATCCTGACGTCGTGGTTGCGGGCGTATTCCACCGAGCGCAGCTGCAGCACGCCGGCGCCCGACGCCGACATCTCGAGCATCTCCTCGAACGAGACGACCGGGAGCTTGCGGGCGTCGGGAACGATCCGCGGGTCGGCGCTGAACACGCCCGCGACATCGGTGTAGATCTCGCAGACCTCGGCCTCGACGGCGGCGGCGAGGGCGACGGCGGTGGTGTCCGACCCGCCGCGGCCGAGCGTCGTGACGTCCTTGGCGGTACTCACGCCCTGGAAGCCGGCGACGAGCACGACGCGCTCGTCGTCGAGCGCGGCGCGGATGCGGTCGGCGCGGACGTCGAGGATCCGCGCCTTCGTGTGGCTCGTGTCGGTGACGATCCCGGCCTGCGAGCCGGTGAGCGAGATCGCCTTGTGGCCGAGGTCGTTGATCGCCATCGCGCACAGCGCGCAGCTGATCCGCTCGCCGGTCGAGAGGAGCATGTCCAGCTCGCGTGGGTCCGGCGTGATCGAGACCTCCTCGGCCATCGAGATCAGCTCGTCGGTCGTCTTGCCGCGCGCGCTCAGCACCGCGACGACGCGCTGGCCCTGCTCGCGGGCTGCGACGATCCGCCGCGCGGCGCGCTTGATGCGCTCCGCGTCGGCGACGGAGGTCCCGCCGAACTTCATCACCACGGTGCCGGACACGAGCGTCGCAGTCTAGACAGCGCGGCGACCCGCGAAGGCGCGCCCGAGCGTGACCTCGTCGGCGTATTCGAGGTCCCCGCCGACCGGCAGGCCGGAGGCGAGGCGGGTCACGGCGACGTCCGGCGCGCGCTCGTGCAGCGCGGCCGCGATGTGCAGCGCCGTCGCCTCGCCGGTCGTGGTCGGATTGGTGGCGAGGATCACCTCGCGGACGCCGCCGTCGACGCGGGAGTAGAGCTGGGCGAGCTTGAGATCCTCGGGCTCGACGCCGTCGATCGGCGACAGCGCGCCGCCGAGCACGTGATAGCGGCCGCGGTACTCGTGCGTGCGCTCGATTGGGATCACGTCGCCGGGCTCCTCGACGACGCAGATGAGCTCGGCGTCGCGGCGCTCGTCGAGGCAGACCGTGCAGCGCGGCCCCTCGGCGAGGTTGAAGCAGACCTCGCACAGCGTGATCTTCTCCTTGACGTCGCGGATCGCCTCGGCCAGCGCGGCGGCGTCCTCGCCCGACGCGCGCAGGATGTGGAAGGCCAGCCGCTGCGCCGTGCGCTGGCCGACGCCTGGCAGCTTGCCGAGCTCGGTGACGAGACGCTGGAGCGGCGCGGCGAGCACTAGTGGCTCCGACCGTGGGCACGCGCGTCGACCAGGTGGTCGCCGGCGCCGGCCGGCGAGGACGCAGGGAGGGTGCAAGGGCAGCGCCCTTGCCCCGACCGAGGACGTGGCCAGGCGGTGATCGGCGACCGCCTGGCGGCGTGGGGGCCCACGGCCGGGACCACTTACCGCTTTTTCCTACGGGCGGCGCGATTCGGCGGGGCGCCGCCGGGCGGGCCTCCGGGCATCCCGCCGCCGCCGAGGCCGCCCATCCCGAGCGCGTCCAGGGCGCTCATCGGGTCGAACCCCTCGCCGAGGCCGCCGAGCTTGGACTCGGCGAGCTCCTGGGCCGACCGCACCGCCTCGTTGACGGCGGCGACGACCATGTCCTGCAGCATCTCGACGTCTTCGGGGTCGACGGCGTCGGGGTCGATGGTGATCGACTCCAGGTGCAGGTCGCCGGTCATCGCGACCTTGACCATCCCGCCGCCGGCGCTGGCTTCGACGCGCTCGTTCTTGAGCGCCTCCTGCGCCTGCTGCTGGGCGGCCATCATCTCCTGCGCCTGGCGCAGCATGTTCTGGAGGTTGGGCGGTTGCGGCATCAGGACTCCTCGGTGGGTGGCGGCAGCTCCTCCGCCTCGAACTCGCGCTTGAAGCGTTCCACGAGCTCGTCGTCGCTGAGCCGCGCCTCGGGCGCCTCGTGCTCGGCGCCGAGCTCGTAGGCGAGCCGCAGCGACGCGCCGGTGACGGCGCGGATCGACTGCGCGATCAGCTCGCGCTTGGTCGGCTCCTCGGCCTGACGCTTGGAGAACGCCGCCGACTCCGGCCACGCGAGCGTGAGGTCCTGCTCGGCGAGCGCGGTCGGCCGCGCCTCGCGCAGCATCGCGGCGAGCATCGGCGACTCGCCCTCGATGCTCTCAAGCACCGCGGGCCAGACCTCGGCGAACGCGTCGAGCGAGAGCTCGACGGACGCCTCGGACGCCTGCGCTTCGGGCTCCACGACCGCCACGGCGGTGACCGGGGGATCCATCTCCTCGGCCACCGTGTCGGCGGCGGCCTGCGCCTCCGATGCCCCGCCCTCCGGCATACCGGGCACCGTGGTCGTCGCGGTCACGCGCTCGCCGTCGACCTCGGTCGACACGGCGACCTTGGTGCGCCCCGCCGCGGTGGCGGGCTGCGCGGGGTCGCGCGTCGGGGCCGGCGCGGGCGCGCGGCCCTCGAGCCGCTCGATGCGGGCGAGCAGCGCCTTCGCCGACGAGTCGTGGGCCGGCTCGGTGGCTTTGACGAGCACGAGGTCGAGCTGGGTGCGGGCGTCGGCGCCGTCCTTCATCGCGCGCAGCGCTTCGGCGATCAGCTCGAGCAGACGGACGACGTCGATCGGCGCGATCGTCTCGGCCTGGGCCGCGAGCCGCTCGTCCTGCTCAGGGGTCACGCGCAGCTCGGGCGGCAGCTCGCCCAGCGCCTGGACGACCATCAGACCGCGCGCGTGCACCTCGAGGTCGCCGAAGAAGCGCCCGGGGTCGCGGCCGGACTCGGCGAGCCGCGCCGCGGCGAGCAGCGCCGCGCGGACGTCGCCGGCGGCGATCGCGTCGATGGCGCCGAACAGGAGGTCGGCGTCCGCCGCGCCGAGGACGGCGAGCACGTCGTCGAGCGAGATCTCGCGGCCCGAGTAGGCCACGAGCTGCTCGAGCGTGCCGAGCGCGTCGCGGAACGAGCCGGTGGCCGCGCGGGCGACCAGCGCGGTCGCCTCGTCGCCGATCTCGATCTCCTCCGCGGTGGCGACGCGGCGCAGCACCTCGGCGATCTGCGGGACGCTCGGGCGCGCGAAGTCGAAGCGGTGGCAGCGGTCGACGACCGTCGGCAGGACCTTCGCCGCCTCGGTTGTGGCGAGCACGAAGATCGTGTGCGGCGGCGGCTCCTCGAGCGTCTTGAGGAACGCGTTCCAGGCCGCCGTCGAGAGCATGTGCGCCTCGTCGAGGATGTAGACCTTGTGGCGCCCGGCCACCGGGGCGAAGCTCACGCGCTCGCGCAGGTCGCGGATGTCGTCGACCGAGTTGTTGGAAGCCGCGTCCATCTCGATCACGTCGAGCGACGTGGCGGCGGCGATCGAGCGGCACGACTCGCACTCGCCGCACGGACGGACCGTTGGCCCGTTCACGCAGTTCAGCGACGCGGCGAGGATCTTGGCCATCGAGGTCTTGCCGGTCCCGCGCGAGCCCACGAACAGGTAAGCGTGGTGGACCCTGCCCTGCTCGATCGCGTTGCGCAGCGTGCGGACGACGTGATCCTGGCCGACGACGTCGTCGAGCGTACGCGGGCGGTGGCGGCGGTAGAGCGAGGCGGGAGCCACGGGAATGTCGAGTCTAGGACAGCTCGGAGCGGAGCTTGCGCAAGGCCCGGTATACGCGGCCTTCGACGGTCGTCAAGGGCTCTCCGAGCACCTTGGCGATCTCCGGCACCGTGAGGTCGGCGCCGAAGCGCAGAGCGATCGACTCGCGCTCCTCGGCGCTCAGCGTGGCGAGCGCGCGGCCGAGCTCGTCACGGTGATGGATCGAGGCCAGCGGGTCCTCCCGCGGGCCGGGCTCGCCGACCCGCTCGAGCGCGCGGGTCTCGGCCGCGGAGCGGCGGACGTGGTCGCGCAGCACGTTGAGCGCGATCGCGTACAGCCACGTCTTCTGGGACGCGCGCCGGCGGTCGAACCGGCTGCGAGCCCGCAGCGCGCGCTCGAACGCGTCGGCCAGGAGGTCCTCGGCCAGCGCGCGGTCACCGGTGCGGTAGGCGAGGAACGAGAACAGGCCGGCCGCCTCGTCCGCGTACAGCCGCTCGAACTCGTCGTCGCGCATGACTTCGGGAATCTTCTGTGAGGAATCGGCGGCGAGCTTCGTACAAGGATGTGATGACCGAGTTCGACGACGTCATTTCGCTCCTGCGCGAGAACCGCCCTGAGGCGTCCGAGCTGGAGCTGGATCAGATCAAGCAGCGTGTCCGCCAGAGGGCGGCTCAACCCGCACGGAGGAAACAAGACATGAAGTCTCGCCTCGCAATCCTGCTCATGCTCGTGGCCGGCATGATGTTCAGCGCCACGGGTGCCGGCCTCGCCGTTCAGGGCCTGACCGGCAACGATGCCAGCGTCCAGCAGTACGGCGACGAAGACCAGCCGCCCGGCGGCGTCCTCGGCCAGGAGGACGAGAGCAGCGACGACGTGCAGCAGCCGCGCCAGGTCGAGACCGGCGCCGACACCGGCGAGCTCCCGTTCACGGGCTTCCTCGCGCTGCCGGTCCTGCTCGGCGGCGTCGCCCTGCTCAGCGGAGGCCTCGTGCTCCGCCGCCGCACGCGCAGCGACAGCTAGACCTTCTCGGCTCGGAGGGTGTGCGGATATGGACCGTGCACCCTCCGTCGAAGCCGTCCCTGAGGGCTGACCGTCGTCCGTCGGCTCCGGCCGGGCGACCCCGCAGCGCCTACAGGTGACCGCTTAAGGCTGCTTCCTTCCGGACCTGACCTGGTTCGCGGGCCTACATCGCGCGGGACCCGGCCATCGACGCCAACCGGCGACGCGCTGGCCCAGGGGCCGCGCCCCTCGGGAGGGGATTCAGCCCCGCTAGAGCGGATTGCGGGTGCAGGGCACCGCTACCTCCCCGCCTAGCACGGTCCAGGGGTGAGTGTACCGGCGGATCGTGGCCCCGGCGAACTTCGGGCATTGAGGGGAGGGATCGAGGGGGGTGCGTCACGAATGTGGCCCATGAGGCAACAAACGTGACGCACCCGCCCCGGACCACTCCCTCAATGCCGCCGTTCGCCGGCGCAACGACGCGGCCGGGGGACCATGCCGGCGCAACGACGCGGCCGGGGGGACGACGCCGGCGCAACGACCGCGCCGGCGGAGACCGCGCCTTAGCTCCCCAGCCCCGGCGGGAGCTTCGCCGCGGCCGCGGCGCGCGCCCACCCGCGCCGCCCCGCGTCGCGAAACGCGTCCATGAGCGCCTGGGCGGTGCCTTCGCGCGGGTTGAGGCGGAGCGCGTCGGCGGCCGCGCCGCGCGGGTCCTGGCCCGCCCGTGCCCGGGCGAGCGCGAGGCCGTAGGCGAAGCGCCAGTTGTCCGGGTCGCGGTTGCGGGCGGCGGCGAACGCCTGGACGGCGAGCGGGTCGGCGTTCGCGCGCAGGTCGCAGTAGCCGATCAGCTCGAACGGCTCGGCGCGGACCGAGAGCGCGTCGCGCGACGCGAGCGCGTCGTCGATCGCCGCGCGGCAGTTGCCGCGGTGGAACTCCGCCGAAGCCGACTCGAGCGCCGCCTGCGAGCGCAGCAGCAGCCACGGCGTGACCGCCAGCAGCAGACACGCCAGCCCTGCGATCACGCGCCCCAGCCGCGGCGGCGCGCCGAGCCGCCCCCGCCCCACCGGCGCGGCGACCACGACCCCGGAAGCCGCGAACAGCCACAGGAAGACCGCCGGCATCTCCCAGTCCCAGTCCACGCCCGCGTGCACGAGCAGCGTCAGCGCCGCCGCCAGGAATGCCGTGTAGGCGTGCCGCTCGCCGCCGCGCAGCCCCGGCACGGCGAAGCCGAGCGGCACCAGCAGCGCGACCGCCAACAGCCCCATGCCCACGAGCCCGAGCTCGCCGAGCACCTCCAGGTACAGCGAGTGCCCGTCGGTGACCGTGAGGTCGATGTCGCGCCGGCGCTCGTACTCGACCCGGAACGTCCCCGCGCCCGTGCCGCTCCACGGATGGTCCGCGAACGAGTGCTCGGACACACGCCAGATGCCGAGTCGGCCGTTGTTTCCGCTCTGCGTCAGGCGGTCGCGCGCGTCGCCGGTCTGGGGGACGAAGTCGCCCTCCTTGAACGCGGTCAGCTCGCGGTCGATCTGCCCCGGCGCGTCGATCGCCGCCGCGGTGACGCCCACCATGAGCAGCGCCGCGACGGCCGCGCTCGCGTACACGACCCGCCGGCGCGCCGGCCCCACCACCAGTTGGTCGAACCGGTCCTCGAGGCGCATCAGCAGCGTCCGCAGCGCCGCGGCCCCCACGCACGCGAGCGCGAGCACGAGCGCGACGTCGTGGCCCTGCCCCGGCCCGGCGCCGGTGAAGTAGCGGTCGGTCGCCAGCGCGTCCGCGCCGTACGCCGCGATCACCGCGACGACGCACGCCGGCCCCGCCGCGGCGAGCAGGAAGACGAAGCGCCGCGGGTGCGCGACCACGATGTAGGCGACCACGCCGAGCACGCCGGCGACGATCGCCCCGCGTGAGAACGTGAAGTAGACGGCGGCGACCAGGGCGGGCAGCGCCGCCGCCGCGCCGATCCGCACCAGGCGCGGCTCCTGCGATCCCGACCCGTGGTGGATCGCCAGCACGACGCCGAGCGCCGCCGCGATCCCGGTCGCGTTCCAGTACGTCAGCGGGAACGACAGCCGCTCGGCGAGATAGCGGCCCGAGATCGGGAACACGTCCGGCGCCAGCCGGCTGGCGAGCCCGGCCAGCGCGGCCGCCGTGAACGCCAGCAGCACCCAGCGCAGCAGCACCGTGAGGCTGCCGCGGTCGCGCGGCACCGTGGCGTAGAACGCCAGCGCGAGCACGTAGAGCAGCGCGCGGTCGAACTCCACCAGCGCCCGCCCGCCCGCGTCCGACCACGTGCCGGAGATCAGCGTCCAGCTCGCGAAGCCGGCCGCCGCGAGCACCGCGACGGCCCCGGCGCGGCTCCAGCCGGCGAACGGATCGGCGGCGACGGTGATCCGCAGCAGCAGGGCGACCGTCAGGACGAGCACGGCGATCGCGGTGATATCGGGGAAGAAACCGCCGGCCCGGAGCGTTAGGAACGCTGTGAGCACGCCCGCGAGCGGCAGATGAAGGCGCCGAGCGACCCACTCGCCACGAGAAGGCGCATTTTCCGGCAAACTGGCCGGACCAGCGGGCTCAGAGGTTGCAGTGGCGGTCATCCGGTTGCGAGTATCGATGTCGGGGACGCTGGACGGACGCATGTCCGATTTCACGGCGTCCAGGTTGTCCCCACAATGACCAACGGTTAGCGACGGGACGTCAAGAAACTCGAGTCAAGGATCGACTATGGCGGGCTTGCAAAGGAAGCACCGGATTGGAAGCGTCCCCGCGATGTCGGCTTTCGGTCCGCGCGGGGTTATTGACTGTCTGACAGCAGCGCGAGCGGGTACACGTTTGCCTGGCGTTGGACGGATAACCGGTGCGACAGCCCACAGCTGGGCAACGGGAGCCACGGAAGAAGGATGAGAGAGCAGACGGCTACGAGCGGCATGACCGCCGCCACACGGGCGCTGGAGCTGCGCCCCCCTCGCGAGGCGACACGCCCTGCGAGGCCTGAGCGCCGCCGGCTGCTCGCGCGTTTCTCGATCGACGTCGGCTCGATCGTCTCCGCCGCGATGATCGTCCAAGCGTCCGCCGCGGCGCCGCTGCAGACCCCGCTGCTGCTCTTCGCCGCCCTCGCGATCATCGGCGGCTACGCCGTCGCCGGGCTGTACGCGCCGGGCGGGCCGCCGCGCCTCGGCCGCGAGCTGCTGCAGGTGCTCTCGGTCCCCGCGCTCGTGATGATGGGGATTGCGGGCATCGAGCTCGCGATCGGCCACGAGGCGGCCGGCGACGCCGCGGTGCGCTTCTGGCTGCTCGCCGCCACGATGACCGGCGCGGGGCGCATCACGATCAACGGCGCGCAGGCGCTGCTGCGGCGGGGCGTCGGCAGCGCGCCGGGCAACACGCTGATCGTCGGCGCCGGCGTCGTCGGCCATCTCGCCGCCAAGCGACTGCTGGAGGACCCGGCGCTCGGCATGCGCCCGGTCGGTTTCCTCGACAAGGACCCGCTGCGCCCGAACGCCACCCCCGGCACGGAGCCGTTCCCGACCCTCCCGGTGCTCGGCGCCTCCTACGACCTCGAGGACGTGGTGCACGACCACGACATCGACCACGTGCTGGTCGCGTTCTCCACGGCTCCCTCGCACGTCGTGCTCGACATGGTGCGGCGCTGCTGGGCGCTCGGCGTGTCGGTCATGCTCGTCCCGCGCCTGTACGAGGTCGAGGGCACCCGGACGCGCACCGAGCACCTCGGCGCGCTGCCGCTCGTGACGCTCAGCCCGGCCGACCCGCGCGGCTGGCAGTTCGCCGTCAAGTACGCGTTCGACCGCGTGTTCGCGGCGCTCGCGCTGCTGATCGCCGCGCCGCTGCTGGCCGTGGTCGCGCTGGCCATCCTCGTCACGTCGGGCCGGCCGATCCTCTTCCGCCAGCGCCGCGTCGGGCGCGACGGCCACGTTTTCGACATGCTCAAGTTCCGCACCATGCGCGGCACGCCCGACGCCGGCGGCGAACTGGACGCCGAGTGGGCCGCGATGGCCACCGGCGGCGCGGCGCAGGACGGCTCGATGCTCGCCGGCGACGACCGCCGGACCACGCTCGGAGCGCTGCTTCGCAAGGCGTCGATCGACGAGCTCCCGCAGCTGTGGAACGTGCTGCGCGGCGACATGTCGATCGTCGGCCCGCGGCCCGAGCGCGCGCACTACGTGGAGCTGTTCGAGCAGGCGATCTACCGCTACCCCGACCGCCATCGCGTGAAGTCCGGCCTGACGGGCTGGTCGCAGGTCAACGGCCTCCGCGGTGAGACGTCGCTCGCCGACCGTATCGAGTGGGACAATTTCTACATCGAGAATTGGAGCCCCTGGCTCGACGTCAAGATCTTGGTGAAGACGATCCCCGCTCTGGTGGCTGGTCGCGGTGCCCACTGACGGCGCTCCGGCCGGCGCCGCGACACCCCACACGACGATCACCTCGGACCTCGCGGTCGTCCTCTGGCGGCGGCGCTGGGTCGCGCTCGCCGCGTTCGTCGCGGTGCTGCTCGGCGTCGCGATCGTCACCGCGAGCCTGCCGAAGGTCTACCAGGCGACGTCCTACATGCTGGTCAACCCCGACCAGCCCGGGACCAACGACTTCGAGCAGACCCAGGTCAGCCAGGCGCTCGTCACCACCTACGCGCAGCTGCTCGAGTCCCAGAACCTCGCCGACGAGGTCTCGGACCGGCTCGGCAGCGCGTTCACGGACAACCCCAAGGACGCGATCTCGGTCGAGGCCGTACCCGAGAGCCAGCTGCTGAAGATCACCGGCGAGGCCGGGTCGCCCGAGGCGGCGCAGAAGCTCACGAACACCTACAGCCAGGTGTTCCAGCAGCGGATCAAGGAGCTGTCGGACGCCAACGCCGCCAGCGGCCGCGCCAGCGTCGCCGAGCCGGCCACGCTGCCCACGGCCCCGGTGCGGCCGCGGCCGAAGCTCTACCTGGCGATCGGCGCGGTGCTGGCCGCGCTCGCCGCGCTCGGCGTGGCGCTGCTCAC
>DATDKF010000296.1:0-7296 GCA_036520135.1 Solirubrobacteraceae bacterium | reverse complement strand
AGCGACAGCTGCGCCATCACCGCGACGCCGATGCCGTAGATGCCGGCGAGGTCGTGCGAGAGCAGGATGCCGCCGACGATCACCAGCGCCGGCAGCGCCGTCGCCTGCAGGCCCTGCGCGAGGCCCTGGATGATGTTGGTCGCGTGGCCCGTCTCCGAGGCGCGGGCGGTCTTCTTGACCGGCCCGAAGCGCGTCGACGTGTAGTAGTCGGTGATCACGAACAGCGCCGCGGTCACCGCGAGGCCGACCAGCGCGCAGAAGTAGATGTCCCAGGAGCTCGGGCCTGCGCCGAGGTCGAGGTTCGTGAACGACAGGTCGTCCATCATCCACTGCGTCACCGGGATGAACAGCAGTGCGGCGATGAGGCCGGCGGTGATCATGCCCTGGTAGAGCGCACGCTCGACGTTGCCGCTGGTCGTGCGCACTGCGAACGTGCCGATGATCGACGCGACGATCGAGACGCCGCCGAGCACGAGCGGGAACAGCACGACCTGGGTGGCCTGGTTGTCGGCGAACGTCAGGACGCCGAGCAGCATGACCGCCACGGCGGTGACCGCGTAGGTCTCGAACAGGTCGGCCGCCATGCCGGCGCAGTCGCCCACGTTGTCGCCCACGTTGTCGGCGATCACGGCCGGGTTGCGCGGGTCGTCCTCCGGGATGCCGGCCTCGATCTTGCCGACGATGTCCGCGCCCACGTCGGCGCCCTTGGTGAAGATGCCGCCGCCCAGACGGGCGAACACCGAGATCAGCGAGCCGCCGAAGCCGAGGCCGATCAGCGCGTCGACGGCCTGCTTCTCGGTGCGGTCGAGGATCCCGTGGAGGACGCCGTAGTAGCCGGCCACGCCGATCAACGCGAGCCCGACGACGAGCAGGCCCGTGACCGCACCGCCGCGGAAGGCGACCGAGAGGGCGGGCGAGATGCCGCCGCGCGCCGCCTCGGCGACGCGGGCGTTCGCGCGCACCGACACGTTCATGCCGATGAAGCCGGCCGCTGCCGAGGCGAGCCCGCCGATCGCGAAGCCGACGGCCACGTAGCCGTCCTGCAAGAAGATCAGCGCCACGAACAAGACGACGCCGACGACACCGATCGTCGTGTACTGGCGCCGGAGGTACGCGGAAGCGCCCTCCTGGACGGCCGCCGAGAGGTTGCGCATCGTCTCGTTGCCGGGTGAGAGGGCCAACAGCGATCGCGTGGTCAGCAGCCCGTAGACCACGGCGAGCGCCGCGCAAACCAGCGCGATGACGACCCCGTAGTCGGACAGGAAATCGGTCAAGAGAGCACCTCTAGATCAAGGAAGCGAGCCGGCGAGGCCTGCCGCACAGCTTTGGAACAGACGAAGCGGCAGCCCGGCCGGGCCGCCGCGGAGCGCGGGAGTCTATCGCGGCGACCGGACCTACTGCCCCGGAACCCAGAGCCGCCCCGAGCTCTGCGCGGGCCCGGCGCCTTTCTCCTCCGGCTCGGAGGGCGCCTCGGGCGCCGGCGGCTGATCACCGGATTTCTGCACGTAGGCCATCTGCAGGCGCGACAGCGCGTCGCGCACCGGCCCGAGGTGCTCGCCGTGCTCGGGCTCGAGCAGCGGCAGCAGCGCGCGGGCGGCGTCGATCGCCTGCTTGACCTGCGGCAGGTCGGCCTCCGAGCCCTCGGCCAGGCCCGCCTTGCGCGCGCCGACGTTGATCAGCGTCACGACGGTCTGCAGCAGCACGTCGTCGACGGTGAGCTTCTCCATCTCGGCCTCGAGGGCCCGGATCTCCTCTTCAGACGGCTGTCTCATATGTCGATCGTGTCTCCTCCACGCACTTCGCGTACACCTCGAATGGCCCGGCCCCGGCGTCGATCATGCGGCGCTGCCGCTGCGCGCCGTTGAGCTCGGGCAGCGTTACGTCGCTACCCGTCCACGCCTTCAAGCGATCAAGCGTCTCGGCGGCCGGGAACTCCTCGATCACCTCGGCCTCGAGGTCGAGCAGCCGGCCGTCCTGCCCGTCGCGGATCGCCCGCCACATGTTCTCCTCGATCAGCCGCCCCGGCACGTCGGGCGGCGTCTCCCCGGCGTCGATCTCCCGCAGCGCCTGCGCCACGCACGCGACCATCAGCTCGGCCAGCCCGTCCGCCTCCGCGGCGGTCGTCTGGGCGTCGCAGACGCGGACCTCGACGGTACCGAACGCGTGGTGCGGGCGCACCGACCACCAGAGCTGCGTGAACTCCACGATCGAGCGCGTGCGCACGAGCACGTCGACGTAGTCGTGCCAGGCCTGCCAGCCGCCGAACACGTCCGGGATGCCACAGCGCGGGAACGACTTGGTGAACGTCTGCGTGCGCGCGGTGTGCAGGCCGGAGTCGCGCCCGTCGACGTACGGCGAGTTCGCCGAGATCGCCAGCAGCAGCGGCAGCACGGGGCGCAGCCGGTCGCAGACACGAACCGCGCGGTCCGCCCCCTGGACGCCGACGTGGACCTGCAGCGCGAACGTGTTGTTGCGCCAGGCGACGTACTTGAGCCCCTCTTCGACGCGGTGGTAGTGCTCGGTGTCGATGATGTGCTGGTCGCGGTAGTCCGACAGCGGGTGCGTGCCGGTGGTCCCGAGCCGCACGCCGCGCTCCTCGGCGAGCGCGAACAGGCGCCGGCGCGCCTCCTGCTGCTTGGCGCGGGCGTCGCCGATGTCCTCGCCGCGGCCCGAGCGGATCTCGATCTCGGACGAGATCAGCTCGCCGGAGATCGCCTCGCGCAGCACGCGGTCGGCCATGCCGAGGTCGCGCAGCTCCTCGAAGCGCGGGATCAGCTCAAGAGTCTCTGGATGGACGAGCGCGTACTCCTCCTCGATCCCGACCGTCAGGTCCTGGGATGCCTCGAAGGTCTCGCGCGCAGCTGCGAGGTCGATCAAGTCAGATAGAAGTAGAGCGCGTAGAGAAGGTCCACGGCCGGGCTCGACGTGTGGACGGTGACCTCCGGCGGCACCTGAAGCAGCGCCTCCGAGTAGTTGAAGATGATCTTCACGCCCGCCTCGACGAGGCTGTCGGCGAGCTCCTGGGCGGCGGCCGTCGGGACGGCGAGGACGCCGACGACGATGTCCTCCTCCTCCACGGCGGCCTTGACCTCGTCCGTGTGCCGGACCTTGACGCCGTTGATGTCCTCGCCGACCTTAGAGCGGTCGCTGTCGAACATCGCGACGACGCGGAAGCCGTGGTCGGCGAAGATGTCCGACGAGGCGATCGCGCGACCGAGGTGGCCGGCCCCGAACAGCGCGATGTTGTGCTGCCCGCTCGTCCGCAGGATCTTGCGGATCTGTGAGACGAGCGAGTCGACGTTGTAGCCGACCCCGCGCTTGCCGAACTTGCCGAATCCGGACAGGTCGCGGCGGATCTGCGTCGAGTTCACGTGGGTGTACTCGGACAGCTCCTGGGACGAGATGGTCTCCTTGCCCATCTTGCGCGCCTGCGTGAGGACCTGCAGGTAGCGCGAGAGCCGCGCGGCGACGCCGAGCGAGAGACGATCGGACAGCGCCCGGTCCTCCCCCCGGGTGGCGACGTCGCCGAAGCTCATCTCGGCAGACGATAGAGCTTGGCCTCCAGCGCCGCCTCGTCGACGAAGAAGTCGAAGAGCTCCTCGTCGCCGAGCGCGACGACGGGGATGCGCTCGAGATATCGCGTGTGCAGGGAATCGTCGCTCGTGATGTCGACCTCACGCAGGGAAAACGTTGCCTTCGCGCGGACGCGCTCGAGCGCGGCGCGCGCTTCGTCGCACAGGTGGCAGCCCGGGCGGCTATAGAGCGTGATGGTGGGCGGTGGCGTAGGCGTCGAGGGCGAGATAGTCGGGGAAATCGACCGGTCGGACAAAGCGCGCGGTGGAGGCGATCATCGCCGCGTTGTCGGTGCACAGCTCCGGCGGCGGGATGTGGACGGGCACGCCGAGGCCGGCGGCGCGCTCGCGCAGCCGGCGGTTGGCGGCGACGCCGCCGCCGATCGCCAGTCGCGGGTCCGGCTCGTTATCGAGCGCGCGCTCGACGCGCGCGATCAGCGCCTCGACGATCGCGTGCTCGTAGCTCGCCGCCAGGTCGGCGGCGCGCGCGGCGGTCTCCTCCTCCCCCAGCTCGCGCACCTTGTAGAGCAGCGCGGTCTTGACGCCGGCGAACGAGAAGTCCAGGCCGGCGACGCGGGCGGCGGTCGGGAAGTCGAAGGCGGTGCGGTCGCCGGTCGCGGCGAGCCTCGACAGCGCCGGACCGCCCGGGTAGCCGAGGCCGAGCAGCCGCGCGCCCTTGTCGAACGCCTCGCCGGCGGCGTCGTCGAGCGTCTGGCCGAGCAGCTCGTAGCCGCTTCGGTCGGTGACGCGGGTGAGCAGGGTGTGCCCGCCGGACGCGATCAGGCAGATGAACGGCGGCTCGATCGGGTCGGGCTGCAGGTAGTTGGCGGCGACGTGGCCGTCGAGGTGGTCGACCGCCGCGAGCGGCAGCCGGTGCGCGGCGGCCAGTGCCTTCGCGGTCGCGACGCCGACGAGCAGCGCGCCGACGAGCCCTGGGCCCTGGGTGACGGCGACGAGCTCGACGTCGCCGAGCGCCGTGCCGGCGCGGTCGAGCGCGTCGTCGACGACCGCGTTGACCAGCTCGAGGTGGTGGCGCGAGGCGATCTCTGGGACGACGCCGCCAAAGCGGTCGTGCACGCCCTGCGAGGAGACGACGTTCGCGCGGATCTCGCCGTCGCGGGTCACGACGGCGGCGCAGGTGTCGTCGCAGGACGTCTCGATCGCCAGGATCATGGGATCGGCGCGGCGGTGCGCCACATGATCACCGCGTCCTCGCCGTTGTCGGCGTAGTAGCGCGGCCGCACCCCGGCCGAGCGGAAGCTGAAGCGCTCGTACAGCGCGATCGCCCCGCCGTTGGAGCGCCGGACCTCGAGCGTGATCTGCGCGTCGTCGCCGATGCGGTCGAGCAGCGCGGTGATCAGCGCGGTGGCGATGCCGCGGCGGCGGCGGTCGGGGTCGACCGCGACGTTCATCACGTGCCAGACCGTGTCGTAGCGCGAGCACACGAGGTAGCCGACGAGCTCGGTCTCGACGACGGCGGCGAGGCAGACGCCGGACGGCTTGGACAGCTCGAGCACGAACATCGCCAGCGACCACGGGGTCGTGAACGCGCGCCGCTCGATCGCGACGACCTGCGGGAGGTCGGCGTAGGTGAGGCGGCGGATCTCTACGGCGGCGGCGGGCGGGGCGGTCACTGCTGGCGGGGCTTGGCGTCCGGCTCGCGGCGGTAGTCCGGGAGCAGGGTGTCTCGGTCGGCCGGCTCCGCCGTGGCGCCGAGCCGGCACACCTGCAGCGCGCTGACCCGGTGCAGCGGGGAATCGTCCGCCGGGATCTCGGCCCCGGCCCGTTCGAGCTCCTCCCTGAAGCGTACCGCCCCGTCGCCCACGGCCTGCCAGCCTGGCCGGATCCGGGCCGCGAGCTCCGCCGGCGCGATCGCGACCGGCCCGAACCCGGGGTACGCGGCGGCGAACACCTCCCCCCGCCGCGCGTCGATGACGGCGACGACCCGACCCCCCGGTGAAACAGGGGGACTGTCCCCGTGTTTCACCGGGGACGCCAGGGCGGCGAGGCTCGACACGCCGACGAGCTCGCACCCGCGGGCCTGGGCGAGCGCGCGGGCGGTGGCGATCCCGAGCCGCAGGCCGGTGAAGCCGCCGGGCCCGACGCCGACGGCGATCCGGGTGATCGCGTCCCACGTGATCTCGGCCGCCGCGAGGACCTCCTCGACGAGCGGGAGCAGACGCTGCGCGTGGGCGGGCCGGGAGCCGGCCGGCGGGTCGTCGCGGCGCTCGACCTCTGGCCCGTCCGGCGCCCACACGGCGACCGCTGTGCCGGCCGTGGCGGTGTCGATGCCGAGGATCATCCGACCTCGATCGTGCGGTTGTCGCCGCCCGCGTGGGCGAGGTGGACGCGCCGCGCGACGCGCTCGGGCGGCCACGCGCCGGGGCCGTGCTCCGGCCACTCGACGAACGCGATCGCGTCGGGCGCGAAGAACGGGTCGAGCAGCCCGGGGTCCTCGTCTCCCATGCCGGCGAGGCGATACAGGTCGAGGTGCGAGACCGGCCCGGACGCGCCGTCGTACGCGTGGCCGACGACGAACGTCGGGCTCGTGATCGGGCCCTCCACGCCGAGCGCCCGCAGCGCGCCGCGCACGAACGTCGACTTGCCGGCGCCGAGCTCGCCGGAGACGAGCACCACGTCGCCGGGCGTGAGCGCCGCGGCCAGCTCGGCGCCCGCCTGCTCGGTCTGCTCCGGTCCGGTGGTCGTTGAAGGTCTCGTCGTCATCGCCGATGACCAGGGTGATGATCCGTCGCTGCTGCCTCACCCTGCTCGCATTCTTCGTCCTCGCCGCCCCCGCCGCCGCGAAGGCGCCCGTCGTCGGCCTCGGGGACCAGCACCCAGAGATGTTCTCCGACCCGGCGTTCTCCGCGCTGGGCGTCAAGCACTCCCGCTACCTGCTCGCCTGGGACTGGTACCGCAGCCGGCGCATGGTCGCGGCGACCGACTGGTGGATGTCCGCGGCCCGCGCGGCCGGAGTCCAGCCGCTGGTCGCGTTCACCCGCAACTGGCGCCCGAGCGGCCAGTCCAAGCTCCCTCCGCTCAACCTCTACCGCAAGAGCTTCCGCGCGTTCCGCGCGCGCTACCCCGAGGTGCGCGACTTCTCCGCCTGGAACGAGGCGAATCACACCGCGCAGCCGACCGCGAACAAGCCGAAGGCCGCCGCCCGCTACTTCAACGCGATGCGGCACGCCTGCCGGAGCTGCCGGATCGTCGCCGCCGACGTGCTCGACAGCCCCGACGCGGTCGCCTGGATCCGGCGCTTCAAGCGGTACGCGCCGAAGGCCCGGATCTGGGGTCTGCACAACTACAAGGACGCCAACGACCGCACCAACTCGACGCGCCGGTTCCTGAAGGCCGTCCGCGGCCAGGTCTGGCTCACCGAGACCGGCGGCATCCTGCGCCTGAAGCCGCACCGTGGCAGCCACGGCGACGGCCGCACGCACACCAAGGCCCACCAGGCCCGCGCGGTCAGCCGCGTCTTCCGGATCGCGCGCGCCAACCGGCGCGTCACGCGGATCTACTTCTACGAGTGGAAGAAGCAGCCCAGGAACCGCTGGGACTCGGCGTTCCTGGACGCGAGCGGGGCGCTGCGCCCGGCCTACCACGCGCTCCAGCGCGGGCTGCGCGCCGCCCGCTAGCGCGGCCGTAGGCGCAGCCGCAGGACGAGGCCGCCGGCGAGCAGGAGCGCGCCCGCGGCGAGTTGCGGCGCGGAGTCGCCGCCCGT
>DATDKF010000295.1:0-13087 GCA_036520135.1 Solirubrobacteraceae bacterium | reverse complement strand
GCTGAGCTGACGACGGTGCGCACCGGTGACGGGCGCGACCTCGACGTGCTGCGCCACGGGCCGGCGGACGCGTACCCGCTCGTATTTCACTGCGGGACGCCGAATGCGCCGGATGAGTTCAGGCAGATGTTCGACGCGGTGGACGGGCGCGGGTGGCAGCTCGTCGCCTACGCGCGGCCCGGGTACGCCGGCTCGTCGCGCCACGAAGGGCGCAGCGTGGCCGACGCGGCCGCCGACGTCGCGGCGATCCTCGACCAGCTCGGGCTCGGCCGCTTCGCCGCGCTCGGCTGGTCTGGCGGTGGCCCGCACGCTCTGGCGTGCGCTGCGCTCCTCGCGGATCGCTGCGACGCGGTGGCGAGCCTCGCCGGCGTCGCGCCCTACGACGCCGCCGGCCTCGACTTCCTCGCGGGCATGGGCCAGGAGAACGTCGACGAGCTCGGCGCGGCCGCGGCCTCGCGCGCCGAGCTCGAGGCCCTGCTCGCCGCGTGGTCGGAGACGCTCTCGACCGTGACCGCGGACGAGATCGCCGAGTCGCTCGGCGGCCTCGTCGACGACGTCGACCGCGCGGCGCTCACCGGCGAGTTCGCCGAGACGATGGCCAGGATGGTCCGCCGCGCGCTGTCGACCGGCACCGCGGGCTGGGTCGACGACGACCTGGCGTTCGTCAGGCCGTGGGGATTCGATCTCGCGGCGATCGCCGTGCCCGTGTCGGTCTGGCAGGGCGCCCACGACCGGATGGTGCCGTTCGCCCACGGCCAGTGGCTGGCGGCGGCGATCCCCGGCGCACAGGCGCACCTGTTCGACGACGAGGGCCACCTGTCACTCGGCGAGCAGTTGCCGCGGATCCTCGAGGACCTCGTCAGCCGGAGCTGAACAGGCGCCGCACGAGGTCGGCCCAGCCGGCGGCCAGGCGCTCGTCGCTCATCCCGCGGACGCGGCGCATGTAGGCCAGGTGCGCGGCGACCAGCGACGCCAGCAGCGTGTCGGTGAGGTACTCCCAGTCGCCGTCCGGCGCGGCCTCGCGCACGAGTATCGCCACGTGCGCGTGGTAGACCATGAACGGGCCGGACCGGTAGCGGTCGAGCCTGCCTTCGGCGGCGGCGATCAGGTCGCCGTGCTGGGCCATGTGCTTGATGAGGCGCTCGCCGAACGCGATCAGGCGCTCGACCGGCGGCGCGCCCGGCCCGAGCGGGGCGCGGCCGCGGATCAGGTCCTCCTGCAGGCGGCGCTCGTGCTCGGTCAGCAGCGCGAGGACGAGCCCGGCCCGGTCCCCGAAACCGCGGAACAGCGTGCCCTTGCCGACGCCCGCCTCGGCGGCGACGGCGTCCATCGTCACGCAGTCGGCGCTGCGCGCGGCGAAAAGCTTCTCGGCGGCCGCCAGGACCTTGTCGCGGTTGCGGGCCGCGTCAGCCCGCAGCGGCGGCTCGTCCTGGAGGACCGGAAGCTCTTCCACGGTGGGCACGGTAACGGACACGAGGGTCAGTATAGACGAACCGGACCATGGTCCGCTTCTTGTGCTACAGTACTGCTCGTCACGAAAACGGACCGCAGTCCGGTCCGAATCAAATCGGGGAGACACCTTCACCATGACCACCGCAACCACCACCGCCATTCCCGCCGGTACGTACGCGTCCGACGACGTCCATTCGTCCGCCGGCTTCGCCGTCAAGCACATGCTTGCCACGTTCCGCGGCGGGTTCGGCAGCGTCAACGCCGAGGTCACGGTCGCCGAGGACGGCAGCACGAAGCTTGTCGGCACCGTTCCCGTCGGCTCCGTGATCGTCAAGGACGAGAACCTGCAGGCGCACCTGCAGTCGCCGGAGTTCTTCGACGCCGAGCAGCACCCGGAGATCCGCTTCGAGTCCAGCGACCTGACGATCGACGGCGGCACCGCGACCCTCACCGGCGACCTGACGATCAAGGGCCACACCGAGCGCGTCAGCGCCGAGGGCTCCGTCGTCGGCCCGCTCGAGGATCCGTTCGGCAACACCAAGCTCGGCCTGCAGTTCGAGACCGTCGTGGACCGCACCAAGTTCGGCCTGAACTGGAACGCGCCGCTCCCCAAGGGCGGCTTCATGCTGGCCAACGACGTCACGCTCTCGGTCGACCTCGAGCTGCTTCAGGCGTAACCCATGCGAGTCCTCGGCATCTCCGGTTCCCTGCGCCGGGACTCGTTCAACTCCGGCCTGCTCCGGGCGGCGGCTGACCTGCTGCCCCCCGGGGCGGAGCTGGAGGTGTTCGACGAGCTCAAGGCGATCCCGCCCTACGACGCCGACGACGATGTCGAGCCGGCGCCCGCGGCGGTCGCCGCCCTGCGCGACGCGATCGCGGACGCCGACGCTGTCCTCGTCGCCACACCGGAGTACAACGCGTCGATCCCGGGCGTGCTCAAGAACGCGCTCGACTGGGCCTCACGCCCGCACGCCACCAACGTCCTGCGCGGCAAGCCTGCCGCCGTGGTCGGCGCCTCCACCGGCATGTTCGGCGCGGTCTGGGCCCAGGCCGAGACCCGCAAGGTCCTTTCCACGATCGGCGCCCGCGTCCTCGACGCCGAGCTGCCGGTGCCCGAGGGCGACGAGCGCTTCGACGCCGAGGGCACGCTCCAAGACCCCGAGGTCGAGGAGCAGCTGGCCGAGGTTGTGGGCGCGCTCGTGGAGGCCGCGGAAATCCGCGCCGCCGGGCTGGCAGCGCGGGCCGCTTAAGTCAACTGCGGCATTGAGGGAGGCAGGGGGGTGGCTAACGAATGTCCGCTCCTGGCGGACAAACGTAGTCCACCCCCTGCCGGCCTCCCCTAAATGCCGCAGTTGACGTTCGTCAGAAGAGCGGATCCTCACGGGTCGGCTCTTCCGACGGATCGGGCCGCGACGGCCGCGCACGCCCCGGCGGCTCGGGCGCCTCGCCCGACCACTCCGGCCGCTCGCCGAGCACGTCGGTGACCGCGGTCGACTCCGTACGCCGGCGCGGCGGCCGCGGCTCGCGGGGCGGCCGCGGCTCCGGCTCCTCGGCCACCGGGTTCGGCGGCTCGGGCCGGTGGACGGCGCGCACGCGCGCGCCGGCGGCCAGCAGCGCGCCCGCCGCGAGCAGCGCCACGAAGATCCCCCACTGGATGCCGACCGTGGCGCCGGGATCGCTGACGTCGGGCTTGTCGAACAGTCGCCAGACGAGCAGCAGGAGCGCCCAGCCGCCGGCGATCGAGATCGCCACGCCGTCGCCGCCCGGCAGGTGGAACGCGCGCTGGTTCGCCCGCGCCCACACGAGGAAGAGCACGCCGGCGGCCACCAGCAGCACCGCCGCCTCGACGAACGAGAACACGCCGAAGGCCGACAGATTGCTCTGGACGAACTCGCGCGAGCCGCTCGGCACGTAGGACTTCTCGTACCACGGCAGCAGCAGCGACGCCGCGAGCGCAGCGGCGGCGATGCCCGCGTTGCGCAGCTCGGGCGGCAGTTCCCGCAGGCGCTCGACGGCGCTCACAGCCCCAAGTCTCTCATTCGACCGGGATGTCCTGTACGTCGCGCGACGTCGGCTCGCTGCCCTCCAGCCGCGCGATGTACCAATCGAGGACCGCGCGCAGCGCCAGCAGCAGCTGCCGCAGCGCCTCGGCGAGCTGGCGCGCGAGCTCCGGCGGCACCACGCCGCGCAGCTCCTCCACGAGCGCTGTGATCTGCCCGAGGTCGAACCCCGGCGCGGAGTGGTCTTCGCCCGGCACGCTCCAGCCGCGCGGCGGCACCGCGCGGGCGGCGGCCGCCTCGGCGGCCTCCTGCGCCTCGCGCACGAGCCGCTCGGCCTCGGCGTACTGCGCGCGCAGCCGCTCGGGATCGGGCTCAGCCATCCTCGAACCCCACCACGAGCGAGCCCTCGGCGAGCTTGGCCGAGGTCGGTCTGAAGCCGGCGAGCGCGCCCGGCAGCACGATCGTGCGCTTGTAGCCGTCGACGCGGACCACCAGCTCGAGCCCGATCTTCTTCAGCGCCACGTCGCCCTTGCTCACGAACGGCAGGTCGAGCCGCAGCTCGGCGCGCGAGCCGTCGAGCGCCAGCTCCTGCGCGAGCCGGTCGTGCAGCACCGCCGCGGCGTCGCGGCCGTCGAACAGCGCGCCGGCCAGCCGATCGAGCATCGGCGGGCCGAGCACCTCCTGCTCGAAGAACGGCGCGCGCAGCACGGGCACGGGCGCGAAGCCGGCCTCGACCTCGGCGAGCTGCGCCCCCTGCACCTCGCGCCACGCGCCGAAGTACGCGCCGACGTCCTCCGGGAACACCCGGTTGACCACGACGGCGTCGCACAGGTAGCCGTACAGGTTCAGGTAGGTGAACGTGCGCATCGCCTCGGCGACGACCATGCGGTCGGGCGTCATCACGAGCCGGAGCGTGACCCGCTCGGCGTCACGCAGCAGCTCGTGCATCGCGATCAGGTTGTGGACGAGCCGCTGGATGTCCTCCATCACGCGCTCGTCGGGCAGCGAGAGGTCGAAGAACGCGCGCGCCAGCGGACGCGCCGCCGTGAGCAGGGCGCTCTCGCGGCCGAGTACGCGGTCCAGCCACCAGCGCGCCGCGTCCGGGAACGAGAGCAGCCGCAGGGTCTCGCCGGTGGGCGCGCAGTCGACGATGATCGCGTCCCACTCGCCGGACTCGGCGTGGCGCTTGAGCTGCAGCAGGCTGAACAGCTCGTCGGCGCCCGGCGGCACGGTCAGCTCCTCGGCGGCGATCCGCTCGACGCCGCGCTCGGCCAGCACGCCGCCGAGCCACTCCTGCGCTGCCGACCAGTTGCGCTCGAGCTCGTCCTGCGCCTGGACCTGCTGCGCCCACACGCCGTCGCCGATCGCGGTCGGCTCCGCGCCGACCGGCGCCTGCAGCGACTCGGCCAGCGAATGCGCAGGATCGGTCGAGAGGACGAGCGTGCGGGCCCCGGCCGCGGCGCAACGGCGCGCGGTCGCGGCGGCGACGGACGTCTTCCCGACGCCGCCCTTGCCCGTGTAGAGGATGATCCGCGGCCGCAAGGCCCCGGGAGTCTAGTGTCGCGATTTGGGGGTTCGGCGGCTCCGCGGCGGATGCCGGGTCGTGCCTGCCGGTGCACGGCATCCGCGAGCATGCTGGTGGCACGTGACCGGATGTCGGGTGCCGGCAGGCGCGGGCCGGCGCCGCCGACTGCCGTCGAATCTCCGAATCACGGCACTAGGTGTGCCCGTGCTTCTTGGGCTTCAGAACTCTGACCGTCGTTGCGTCGGACGTCGAGTTGCCCGCCAGGTCGGTCGCCAGCAGCTCGACGTCGTAGGTCCCGCGCTTGCGCGGCACCTGCCAGCCGAACGTCCGCTTGCCGTAGCCGACGGCGCCGAACGGCCGCGACTCCACGAGCTTTCCGTTGCGGGTGATCCGCAGCGTGACGCTGGAGATCTTCGAGAGCTCGAACGGTACGCGGCCGTACTTCCCGCCGCGCAGCGTCTTCGACTGCACCGTGAGGATCGGCGCCACGGTCTTGTAGGCGACGAAGTGGTCCGCGGTCGTGCAGTAGACGTCGACGCCGGTCCGCTTGCACAGGTTGGCCAGGAACCCCTGCAGCAGGTCGTGGTAGGAGAGGCTGGACTCGTGCATGGAGCTGCCGCGCGAGTAC
The DNA here is from genome assembly GCA_036520135.1 of Solirubrobacteraceae bacterium. Classification (GTDB taxonomy): domain Bacteria; phylum Actinomycetota; class Thermoleophilia; order Solirubrobacterales; family Solirubrobacteraceae; genus DASSUW01. Next base: position 7,482 of record DATDKF010000295.1, on the reverse strand, counting down.
AGCGACCACGCGCCGGTGTCGTACAGCGGGGTCTCGGCGCGGGCCTCCGGCTCGGCCTTCTGGAAGAGCTCGGTCCCCCGCGGGTCCTTGCTGATGCGCGCGTAGTCCCAGAGGCCGACCAGCGACTGAATGAAGCCGTTGAGCACGCGCAGGCTCGGGGCGAACGAGTAGATCGCGTAGTGGTCGCCGTTTGCGGCCGGCACGCGGACGCCGGTCGGCGTGCGCTTGCGGAAGATCGCCAGCGCGCGCTGGGCGATCGGCAGCACCTCGGCCTCGCGGTGCAGGCGGGTGGCGCTGCGCGCGAGCGCCTGGACGGCGGTGCCCTGCGCGAGCCCCGACACCCACGGCGGGCGCCCGCCGCCGAAGCTGAAGTAGTACTCCCACGCCAGGCCGCCGGCGCGCTCGGCGGCGAGCGGAAGCAGCTCGTCGAGCATCACGGCGAGCCGCGCGTTGCTCTTGCTGCCCCAGAGGCCGTTGAGCTTGCCGAAGTTGCCGAGCACCTGGAGCTGCAGCCCTTGGCCGGGGTAATACTGCCAGACCAGCTCGGAGCCCTCGAACTCGATCCGCTGGCCCGAGCGCAGCGACGCTCCGGTGCTCCACCACTGCAGGTTGCGGTCGAGCGTAAGCCACAGCGGCACGATCCGCGAGGCGGTGAGCTGCTTGCGCGCCGCGATCGCATCGAGCGTGCTCAGCACCGCGGTCATCTCCGGTTTGCCCTGGCCGTCGAGCTGCTTCGCCTTGCGCCGCGCGTCGAAGTAGAAGGCGCGCCGCGCGGTGTAGTCCTCGGGCGTAATGGCGCCGGCGTCGCGCAGGCGCTTGAGCTCGCGGGCGACGGTGCGCTTCGTCCTCCGGCGGGCCGTGGTGGCGACCGCGTGGCCGCGCCGCGGCGGGGTCTTCATTGACGTGGCGCCGAGCGCGCGGTCGTCGCGCGTACGCACCTTCCCGTCCTTGCCCAGCACCAGCACGTCGTCGGCGGACGCCGGCGCCGCGGCGCCGAGCGTGCACAACATCACCACGAAAAGACAACAGGCGAAACGCATGACTCCCATGACCCCGATGCTAGGCTCGAAGTTGCGGCGTGACGTGCGCTGCAATCTCATGCTCATGCGCCTACGTCCGCTCGTCCTCCTGCTCACTGCCGCGCTCGCCCTCGGCCTGCTCGCCGGTTGCGGCGGCGGCGATGACGACAACGCGGCCGATTCGAGCACCGACGTCAACCAGCTGCTCGAGGACACGTTCTCCGGCGGCAAGGAGATCAAGTCCGGCAAGCTCGACCTCGCGATCAATGTCGACGCCGGGCAGGGCGGCACGTTCGCGATCAAGGTGAGCGGCCCGTTCGAGACTCAGGGCGCGAACAAGCTCCCGAAGCTCGACATCGACGCCTCGCTCGAGGGCGGCGGCCAGAACTTCCAGGCCGGCGTGACTTCGACCGGCGGCCAGGGGTTCGTGAGCTACGGCGGCACCGACTACGAGGTCGCCGGCCCGGTCTTCCAGCAGTTCAAGACTGGTTACGAGGAGTCGGCCAAGCAGGCGCAGGACAAGAACGGCAACCAGTCGCTGGGCTCGCTGGGGATCGACCCGCGCAGGTGGCTGACCAACGCCAAGAACGAGGGCGAGGCCAAGGTCGGCGATACCGACACGATCAAGATCACCGGCGACGTCGACCTGCCGAAGCTGCTCGACGACGTCAACACGGCGCTGCAGAAGATCCGCACGCTCGGCGGTTCGCAGGCGCAGAGCCTGCCCGAGCAGCTGTCCGAGGCCGACAAGAAGCAGGCGCAGGACGCGGTGAAGGACCTCAGCGTCGAGATCTACACCGGCAAGGACGACAAGATCCTGCGGCGCATGGTCGTCGCGATGAAGCTCGAGACGCCGAACAGCTCGGGCTCGACCGAGTCGGCGAACATCAACCTCGACTTCCAGCTGCTCGACGTCAACGAGAGCCAGGACATCAATGCGCCGGAGAACACGAAGCCGTTCAACCAGCTCCTGGGCAAGCTCAACGGCCTCGGACTCGGCGGCCTCGGCGCGATTGGCGGCGGCTCCAGCTCGGGCAGCGGATCGGGCTCGGGCGGCGACAACGCGCAGAACCTCGAGAAGTACTCGAAGTGCATCCAGGACGCCAACGGCGACAACAGCAAGATCGCCAAGTGCGCGGACCTGCTGACGCCATAGCGGCCGACGCCGCATAATCAGCTCGGTGAGTCAAGCGCAGGCCTCCTTCAACCTGCGGCGCTTCCTGCTGAGCGGCGACGGGTGGCCGTACCTCCTTGTGCCCTTCATCCCGATCGCCGTGGCGCTCGAGCTCAGCGACGCGTCGGCGGCGCTGGTGTTCACCGCGTCCGCGCTCGGCGTGATCCCGACCGCGGCGCTGATGGGGCGCGCGACGGAGGAGCTCGCGGCGCGCTCCGGGCCTGGCATCGGCGGGCTTCTCAACGTCACGTTCGGCAACGCGCCCGAGCTGATCATCGCGTTCTTTGCCCTGCGCGAAGGGCTGCACGAGGTCGTGAAGGCGTCACTCGTCGGCTCGATCCTCGGCAACATCCTGCTGGTCATGGGCGCCGCGATGTTCGTCGGCGGCCTGCGCCGCGACCGGCAGAAGTTCGAAGCCACGGCCGCCAACGCGCAGTCGCTGATGTTGCTGCTGGCCTCGGTGGCCCTCGTCATGCCGGCGATCTACGAGCTGGTCATCGGCGGCTCGCTCCCGAGCCCGACCGAGCGCAACGACCGCTTCCCGACCGACCTCGAGACGATGTCGGCGCTCGTCGCCGTCGTCCTCCTCGGCGGCTACATGGCCGGGCTGTGGTTCTCGCTCAAGTCGCACCGCGACCTGTTCAACCCGTCCCACGGTGAGGACGACCACGTCGGCGAGCATGTGTGGACGGTGCGCCGCAGCGTGATCGCGCTGGCGATCGCCGGCGTCGCCGTCGGCCTGATGTCGGAGATCCTCGTCGGGTCGATCGAGGAGGCGTCGGAGGGGATCGGGCTGTCGCCGTTCTTCGTCGCGGTGATCATCGTCGCGATCGTCGGCAACGCAGCCGAGCACTGGGTCGCCGTCTTCTTCGCGTGGAAGGACAAGATGGACCTGTCGGTCAACATCGCGATCGGGTCCAGCGCCCAGATCGCGCTGTTCGTCGCGCCGGTTCTGGTCCTGCTGTCGTTCCTGGTCGGGCCGTTCCCCATGCCGCTGGTGTTCAACGGGCTGGAGCTGGGCGCCATCTTCCTGGCGATCATCATCGCCAACCAGGTCACGCAGGAGGGTGAGTCGACCTGGTTCGAGGGCGTCCAGCTGCTGTCCGTGTACCTGGTGCTCGGGATCGTCTTCTTCTTCGTCTGATGACGTTCGGCTTCATCAGCGGTCCCGGGCCGTGGCTCGTGCTCGCGTGCGTCACGGTCGTGTTCCTGGCGGTGGACCTCAAGCTGTTCGCGCGCGGGCGCGAGCCGTCGTTCGGCGAGGGCGTTGCGTGGTCGATCGGCTGGCTGGTGGTCGCGTTGGCGGTCGCCCCGGTGGTGTGGCTGCTCTCGGACGCCGACGACGCGGTGACCTACACCACCGTCTACTTCGTCGAGCGGTCGCTGTCGCTCGACAACCTGTTCGTCTTCCTGCTGCTGTTCAGCTACTTCGCGGTTCCCGAGGAGCATCGGGCGAACCTGCTGTTCTGGGGCATCGTCGCCGCGCTGGCGCTGCGCGGCGCAGCGATCCTCGGCGGCGTGGCGCTGATCGAGCGCTTCCACGTCGTCATCTACATCCTCGGGGCGCTGCTGCTCGTGCTCGCCTGGCGGATCCTGCGCGGGATCGAGGAGGGCGTGGACCCCGACAAGAACCTCATGGTCCGGGCCGTCCGCAAGGTGTTCCCGGTGTCCGACGAGTTCGACGGACGCCACTGGTTCACGCGGATCGACGGCCGCCGCTACGCGACGCCGATCTTCGTCTGCCTGGCTGCGATCGTGGCGGCCGACATCGCCTTCGCGATCGACTCGATCCCGGCCGCGTTCGCGATCACCCGCGACTCGGTGCTGATCTGGATGGCCAACATCTTCGCCCTGCTCGGCCTGCGCGCGCTGTTCGTGCTCGTCGAAGGGCTGATCCGGCGCTTCCGCTACCTCGACGAGACGATCGCGATCGTGCTCGCGCTGGTGGCGGTCAAGCTGCTGCTGGAGGACACCTACAACGTCGGCCACGTCGCGTCGCTGATCGTCGTGGCCGTGGCGTTCACGATCGGCATCGTCGCGTCGCTGGTCGCCGACCGGCGCGAGGCCGGCCGCGCGGCGCGGTGACGCACCGGCGAACGTCAACCGCGGCTGGGTAGGGGAAGGCGAGGGTGCATTTCGTCGCAATCGTCCGCGCGCGCCGCGCGAGTGCGACGAAACGCACCGTATACGGGACAAACGTCGCATTCGTCGGCTGCGGCTGCGCGAGTGCGACGGAATGCACCCTCGCCGCCGCCGGAATCCGCTTCAGCGCGGCCGCACCTGCCGCCGGCGTTCCAGAGCGGCGGCCGACGCCCCGCCGGACGCGATGCCGCGCAGGACCCGGACCGCCGCCGCGCTGTCGCGCTGCGAGGGCAGCCGCGCGCGCAGCTCGTCGTGGAAGCGCTCCTCGACCGCGCGGACCTGCTCCGCGGCCCGGCGGCCGCGCGCGGTGAGCTCGAGGGCGGACGCGCGGGCGTCGGCGGGGTCGGGGCGGCGGGCGACGTAGCCCGCTTCGACGAGCGACGAGACCAGCCGGCTCGGGCTGCCGGGTTCGCACACCAGCAGCTCGCCGACCTGGCGGACTGTGAGCGGGCGGGCGGCTTCGGCCAGCACGCCGATCACCTCGGCCTGGGCGGGCGTGAGGCCGACCGGGCGCAGGTGCGCGGCCAATACTCGATTGCCGTCGCGCTGCGCGGCGAGGACGAGATAACGGAGTTCCTCCACCCGGTCCATGGGCGACATCATAAAGATTCGTGACGTGTCATTGAAATACGTGACGTATCATGTATATTCGAACCATGATCGAGATCCAGACCAGCGTGCGGATCGCACGCCCCGCGAGCGAGGTCTTCGCGCTCCTCTCCGACCCCACCCGCTTCCCGTTGTGGAACTCGGCGGTCGACTCCGTCCGCCCGACCGGCTCCACCTTCGCGATGGAGCGCACGCTGCCCGGCGGCCGCGCCCGCAACGAGCTCGAGATCACCGAGCTCGGGGCGCCGGCGCGGTTCGGCATCCGCACGCTCTCGGGGCCGACGCCGTTCGCGTACCGCTACCGGCTGACGCCCGACGGCGGCGCGACGGTCGTCGCGCTCGACGCGAGGGTCGAGCTCGGCCGGCCCGCCGAGTTGCTCGGCCCGGTCGCCGCGCGGGCGGTCAAGCACGGGATCGACGCCAACCTGGCGACGCTACGGGACGCGCTCGAGCGCGACGGTCGCTAGCGCGACGACTGCGACGGCGTGGACGGCGAGCGCTGCGCCTGCCCCTGCGAGAGCGCGGCCATCGGGCGTCGCAGCAGCGCATCGACCCCGAGCACCGGGCGGCCGCCCGCGAGCCGGAGCAGCTCGGCGGCGCGCAGGCCGCCGGTGGCGCGGAAGCGCTCGGGCACGAACGCGCGCGTGCGGGGCTGCTCGACGCGGCCGTGCGTCGGGCGGCTGACGCCCGCCAGCACTCGCAGCAGCGTGCTCTTGCCCGCGCCGTTGGCGCCTTCGATCCGCACGAGCCCGGGCCCGGCGAGCTCGAGCTCGACCGCGGCCAGCACCGCGCGCCGGCGGAACGCCTTCGCGACCCCGTGCGCGCGGACCGCGGTCACGCCCCGAGGTCGCGCAGGCGGCGCTCGGTCTCGGCCTCGACGTCCAGCGGCTCCTCGCCGCGCTCGATCCGGCGGGCGTTGCGCGACTCGACGAGCGCGCGGACCTCCGCGCGCAGCTCCGGGTCGGCGGCGGGCGCGGTCAGCTCGCGCAGCTGCGCGTCGACGTCCTCCGGCGCCTCGCCGCGGGCGGCACGGCGGGCGTTGCGCGCCTCGAGCATCTGGCGGATCTCGGCGTCGCGCTCGGCGGCGGGGGCGACGGCCGGCGGCGCCGCGTCGCTGTAGAGCCCGCCGCGGCCGATCTGGTCGTAGGACCCGCCGCTCGTGACGAGCGCCCAGACCGCCGCGACGGCCGCCACGCCGACGACGACGAACAGGACGATCGCGAACGCGCTCTCCATGTCCCTTCATTGTGCCGCGACCTGCTCATCCGGCCAGAATTGCGCCGCTCATCGCGGGGGGTATGTACCATTTAGATAGCTGTTGACTGACCAGTCAATCTGGGAGCCAGAAACCGATGGTGGACTTCACGCTTACCGACGAGCAGAAGGCGCTCCGCGAGATGGCGCACGACTTCGCCGAGAAGGAGATCCGGCCCGTCGCCTGGGAGTACGACCGCGACGCCACCTGGCCCGAGGAGGTCCTCCGCAAGGCCTGGGAGCTCGGCCTCATGAACGTCCACACGCCCGAGGAGTACGGCGGGCCGGGCGGCTCGTACCTCGAGGGTGCGCTGATCGAGGAGGAGCTCTCGTGGGGCTGCTCCGGCATCGCGACGTCGATCGGCGCGAACGGCCTTGCCTCGGCGCCGCTCGCCCTGGCCGGTTCTGAGGAGCTCAAGAAGCAGTACCTCGGGATGCTCTGCGAGGACTACAAGCTCGCCTCGTTCTGCCTGACCGAGCCGGACGCCGGCTCCGACGTCTCCGGCATGCGCACGACCGCCAGGCGCGTCGGCGACAAGTACGTCATCCACGGCTCCAAGTGCTTCATCACCAACGGCGGCTACGCCGACTGGTACACGGTCTACGCGAAGACCGACAAGGACGCCGGCCACCGCGGGATCTCCTGCTTCCTCGTCCCCCGTGACGAGACGGTCTCGGTGGACAAGAAGGAGGACAAGATGGGCCAGCGGGCGTCCAACACCGCGACCATCACGTTCAGCGAGACCGAGGTCCCGACCGGCAACCTGATCGGCGAGGAGAACAAGGGCTTCAAGCTCGCGATGATGACGCTCGACCGCACGCGCCCCGGCGTGGCGGCGATGGCGACCGGCATCGCCCGCGCGGCGTTCGAGTTCGCGACCAACTACTCCAAGGAGCGCGTCCAGTTCGGCGTGCCGATCGCGATGCACCAGGCGATCCAGTTCATGATCGCCGACATGGCGACGAAGGTGCACCTGTCGCGGCTGGCCACCTTGAACTCGGCGGTGCTGCTCGTCCAGGGCGCCCGCAACACGCTCGAGTCCTCGCACGCCTGGCCACCTGGAACTCCGCCGTGCTCCTCGACCAGGGCGCGCGCAACACGATCGAGTCCTCGCACGCGAAGCGCTTCGCCGCCGACGCCGCGATGGAGGTCACCACGGACGCCGTGCAGGTCTACGGCGGCTACGGCTTCATCAAGGAGTACCCGGTGGAGAAGCTCATGCGCGACGCGAAGATCATGCAGCTCTACGAGGGCACGTCGCAGATCCAGCGGCTCGTGATCGC
>DATDKF010000294.1:0-2845 GCA_036520135.1 Solirubrobacteraceae bacterium | reverse complement strand
GGCCTCGCAGTCAAGCTCGCGAGCGTCGGCGCGCAGCGCGAGCCGCGGACGAGCGCCCTGCGCATCGCGCTACAGCTTCTGGATCACCGGCAGCGGCACGCCGTCGTTGATCATGCTGGTGCCGAGGTGCTGACGGAACAGTGAGCGTGAACACAGATCGCCGGGCGCCGGCCGCCCTCGCGGATGTCCGCCTTGCGGACGTAGCTGCGCAAGATCTCGTTCACGGAACCCGGGGAGATGTGGAAGCACCCTCCCCTGTCCATGCCGGGCGCGCCGCGAGCGGGCGGCGAGGGCAGCAACCAATCGGTGCCGTCCGGGTACACGCGCCGCAACTGCTCTTCCTGGCAGTCTAGCTGCTCGGCGAGCACCGGCGCGATCGGGAGCACCGCCTCGCGGCTGAGCTTGACGTTCTGAAAGCGCAGGTAGGGGTGTCCGTCCGATCCGACCTGCAGCGCGTCGCGGCGTAGCAGCACCAGACTGCTCACGCGCAGCCCGGTGTGGGCTAGCAGCAGGATCAGCGTGCGTGCTGCTCGCTGCCAAGCCGCGCCAGGTTCTCGCGGTCGATGATCTGATCGAACAGCCGCGTGTCGAGCCCCCTCGGCGGCCGGAAGGCGAGACGGGGCATCTCCCCGAACTGGATCACCGCCGTACGCGGCAGCCCGACCAGCCGTCCTCGTGTTGCTCCTCCAGGAACGCCCGCAGCGCCCCGACCCGCCGTCGCCGCCTCGACTGCGCCCCACGGCCGGGTGCGCACGAAGAGCATGTAGTCCTCGAGCAGCTCATGGGTGATCGAGCCCGGGGACACGACGTCTCGGTCCCCGAGCCAGCGACTGAACACCATGAGCTCTCGCAGGTAGCGATCCAGGCTCCGAGGCGAAAGGGAGGCCAGCAACCGCGTGCTCGCCCAGCGCTTGGCGGCCTCCTTGGCCACGGCTCGCCAGCCCGTGGAAGCGCAGCACGACTTCGCGGTCATTGGTGATCGCGTGGTCGCCGTGCGGGAGTTCGCGCTGGCGGCATTGGTCTTCGGCCCACAGCGACTCCTAGCCGCGCGGGGCGCAGCCGCCTTCGACGACCCGAAGCGCGCCTCCGGTCATGCGACCAGATCGGCCACCCGGTCGAGCACCCCGCGCTCGGCGAGCGCGCGACGCAGATCCGCGGCGGTCGGGTGGGTGTAGACGAGCGTCGAGTGCGGCGAGCGGTGCGTGAGCACCGTGTCGATGACCTCGAGCGCCACCCCGTCGGGGACGGCCAAGGTCGCGTAGGTGTGGCGCAGCATGTGCGGGGTGAAGCGGAAGCCGACCCGCCGGCGGGTGCGCCTGATCAGCTTGTCGAGGGCCCCGCCGGTTCACGCTGTAGCGGTCGTCGTTCGCTCGATCGCCGCGAGTGCGAGCTGCTCGTCGACCTCGCCAGGCAGGCCGCTGACGCCAACCGCGCCGACCCGCCGGCCGCCCTCGAAGACGGCGACGCCGCCGAGGAAGAAGGTGAAGAAGGGGTCGAAGCTCGCTCGCTCGACCGGATCGGCGCGCGCCTTCTCGGCGAGCTCCCGCGTCGACGTCGCGTCGCTGCGTGCGGCCGTGTAGGCCTTGCGCTGCGCGTTCAGCCGCGTGTCCGGCGCGGCACCGTCCATCGTTACCGCCGCGACCAGTTCGCCGTGCGGGTCAGCTACGAATACCGACACTGCGCCGGAGGCGTTCGCCACCACATCGTCGACGATCGCCCGGGCCCTGGCCAAATGCATGTGGCGATCTTACGAGCCCGAAGCCGCGCGAGCAGTCGTAGGCTCGGCGCCCAGTCGGGCGCGGCAGTGTCGCCCTAATCCGGGAGGCCGTCCGCGAAGTTGATTACCCGCGGGCGAGTTCGTCGAGGCGGAGCTCTAGCGCTTGCAACGCGCTGTGCGACCCGCTCGCCAACGCCCGCCCCGCCCGATCCGACCCCAGCCGAAGTGCCGCTGCTCGCGCAGAGATGGCATGAGCTGGGGCCTCCCCCGCTCGGCGCGAGAGACTCGCGCGTAGTGGCAATGCCGGAGCTTCAGAGGAGGCCCTGATGGCGATCGTAGCCGGGTTTGATGTGCATCGCAGGCAGATCACGTTCGACGCGCTCGACACGAGCTCGGGGGAGGTGAGCCGCGGTCGGATTGACGCCACGCCGGCGGCCGTCGCCCGCTGGATCGAGCGCTTCGATGCGCGCGAGATCGATGTCGCGGTGGAGGCCTGCACCGGGTGGCTGTTTGTCTGTTACGCGCTGGTCGCCGCGGGCGCGGTGGCGCATCTGGCCGAGCCGGTCGAGACGCGCGCGTTGCGCGGGCGCAAGCGGCGCGCCAAGACCGATCGCGAGGACGCCCGCTGGCTGCGCGAGCTGCTCGCCGAGGGGCGGCTGCCGGAGGCGTGGATCCCGCCCGTGCATGTGCGTCAATGGCGCTCGCGGGCGGGGCTGCGACACACGCTGATCGATGAGCGCACGCAGTGGTTTCAGTGCGCGGCTGGCGGCGGTGATCTACGCGGTCAGCGTCGCGGCGCTGTTTGCGAGCAGTGCGCTGTATCACCGTGTGCGGTGGCGCTCGCCCGCGGCGCGCCGGTGGATGCGGCGCCTGGATCACTCGATGATCTTCGTGGTGATCGCCGGCACTTACACGCCGTTTGCGCTGATCGCGCTGCGGGGCGCGCTCGCCGGCGCGCTCCTGATCGCGGTGTGGGCGGGCGCCGCGGCGGGGATTGTGCTCACGCTGGCGTGGATCGACGCGCCGGAGTGGCTGGTCGCGCTGTTGTACGTGCTGCTGGGGTGGGTCGGGGCCGTCGCGCTTCCGAGCCTGATCGCGGCGCTGGGCGCGGGGCCGGCGGCGCTGGTC
>DATDKF010000293.1:0-2242 GCA_036520135.1 Solirubrobacteraceae bacterium | reverse complement strand
GGTTCCGCACGAGCGACGGCGTCACGCTCTCGGGCGCCGTCGTCGGATCGGGCCCGGTCGGCGCGGTGCTGATCCACGAGTACCCGCTGGACTACTGCGGCTGGTTGCCCTACGCCGGCTACCTCTCACGCCACGGCGTACGGGCGCTGCTGTTCGACCTGCGCTGCTTCGGGCGCTCGGACTGCCCCAGGGGCCGCGGCCACGCGACCACCGACGTCGCCGCCGCCGTGGCGGAGCTGCGCCGCCGGGGAGCGCGCCGGGTGGCGCTGGTGGGCGCGTCGATGGGCGGGGCGATCGCGGTCGTCGCCGCCGCGCGGCTGCACCCGGCAGCGGTCGTCGACCTGTCGGGCGAGCGCACCACGGCGGGGCTGACGCCCGGGATCGACGCCGACGCGGGCGCCGCTGCGCGCCAGGTGACCGCACCGGCGCTGTTCGCCGTGGCGCGCGGCGATCGCTACATATCCGTCGCCGACATGCGGACGGTGGCGCGACGGGTGCGATCGGCGACGAAGCGCGTGATCGTGCTCCCGGCGACCGCCGGACACGGCTGGGAGCTGCTCTCGGGGACGGCAACCACCTGGTCGCCGCTGGCAGCCACGGTCGCGGCGTTCATCCGCCGCCACGCGGGGGGTAGGCGGGAATAGGGGCGGCGGCGTAGCCGAGTCCGCGAGCGGTTCCCTCTACGTCGTCCGCAGGAACCGCAGGATCGCGGCGCGTACCCGGGCGCCGTGGCGGCCGCGGAGGAGATCGACGCCGTGGGCGTCGCCGCTGACGAGCAGCAGCCTGCTGCCGGGGATCGCGCGGTCGAACGCTTGGGTGTCGCGCCCGAAGTTGGTCAGCGAGTCTCTGAGCGATCCCACGGAGAGCAGCGGCAGCCGGACGCGGCGTACCTGGGGCAACAGGTCGGTGGGGTTGGAGCCGATCCGCCGCTCCGCGGAGAGAGCCACCAGCCCCTGGGCGCTGTGCGGGCGCAGGGCACCCGCCTGCAACACGGCGCGGGCGCCGACCGACGCGCCGATCAGCACGATTCGCCGCGGACCGGTCCGCCGCAGCGCCGCGGCGATCGTCAGCGCCTGCCGGGCCTCGTCGCCGCCGCCGGCCTGGAACACCGCGACCGCGTATCCGCGGCCCGCGAGTCCACGCGCCTCGCGGCGCCACGAGCACGGATCCTCGTCGGAGTCGTCGGCGAACACCACGCCGACCCGTCCGCTGCCCAGGTAGGCGGCCGGCGCGCCGTAGATCCCGCTCGCCGGCAGCGGCTGCCACCCCGGCCCGACGGCCGGCGTGCACTGATCCAGTGGCCGCGGCGCCGCGGCACGCGACGTGGGCGCGCCGGCCGACGGCGAGGCCGCCGCACGCCGCGGGTGCCCTCCACCGCCACAGCCGGACGCCGTCAGCAGGACGAGTCCAATGACGACGATGCGCCCTGACCGCATCACGGACGAGGGTACTACCGGCTCGACCTGCGTCTAGCTATTCTGAGATAACTATGCCGAGGCAACTAAGGCGTCGCGCGCCGAGCGATCAGCCAGAGGACCAGTGGGCGGAGTTCGCCGACCACGTCCTCGAGATCGCCCGGGAGATCCAGGTCCGCGGCTATGCGAGCCCCGAGGCGGTGTCGCTGACGTCGTCGGAGGGCACCGTGATGCGCTACCTGTTCCGACATCCGGGGGCGTTGCCGAGTGAGGTGGCGTCCGCGACGGGTTTGCAGCGCAGCAACCTAAGCGCGGTGTTGCGTGGGCTGGAGGAGAAGGCGCTGGTGGACCGAGTGGCCGATCCCGAGGACGGGCGATGGGTTCGCATCCATCCCACGCGCCAGGCGATCCGCAACTACGCCCTTGTCCGGCGCGAGTGGGCGTCGGCGGTGGGGGCCGCCGCCGAGGGCGACCCGGCGGTCGAGGCGGCCCTGCCGCTGCTGGCCAAGGTCAGGGCAGGGCTCGTGCGCCTCAGACAGGGCGACGGCCGGCGCTGATCTACGGCCAGGGCCGGCGCGGAGCTCGTTATGGCTATATCGTTATGGATATACTATTATGTATCTATAACGAATTCGGAGGACTGAACCATGGCCACAGATCTCACCGCTCTCTTGCCCGCCCGTGGGTCTCGTCGACATCACGGCGTGGGCTTCTGGGCCTGCGCGCTGACCTTCCTGACGCTGGCCGCGTTCACGACCGTCCCGAGCCCGCTCTACGGCCTCTACCAAGCGCGCGACGGTTTCTCGGAGTTCATGCTGACCGTCATC
>DATDKF010000292.1:0-3295 GCA_036520135.1 Solirubrobacteraceae bacterium | reverse complement strand
CATCCCGATCGGCCAGGCGCACATCAAGACCAGCTTCAACAACACGATCGTCGCCCTCACCGACCGCGAGGGCAACGTCATCGCCTGGGAGTCCGCCGGCGGCGCCGGTTTCAAGGGCTCCCGCAAGTCGACTCCCTTCGCCGCCCAGGTGACGGCCGACGCGGCCGCCCGCAAGGGCATCGAGCAGGGCATGCAGAAGGTCGAGGTCTTCGTGAAGGGTCCGGGCTCGGGCCGCGAGACCGCGATCCGCTCGCTGCAGGCCGCCGGCCTCGAGGTCACCGGCGTGAGGGACGTCACCCCGCAGGCACACAACGGCTGCCGCCCCCGGAAGCGGCGGAGGGTCTGACACACACGAATGGCTCGCGATACCTCTCCCCAGTGCAAGCAGTGCCGTCGTGAGGGACAGAAGCTGTTCCTCAAAGGCGAGCGCTGCCTGACCGACAAGTGCGGCGTCGAGCGGCGCTCCTACCCGCCCGGCGAGCACGGCCGCGGCCGGCAGAAGCAGTCCGAGTACCGCGTGCAGCTGCGCGAGAAGCAGAAGGCCAAGCGCTACTACGGCGTGCTCGAGCGGCAGTTCCGCACGTACTACGCGAAGGCGTCGCGCCAGCCGGGCATCACCGGCGAGAACCTCCTACGCATCCTCGAATGCCGCTTCGACAACGTGCTCGTGCGCCTCGGCTTCGCCGCCTCGCGCCGTCAGGCCCGCCAGCTGATCCGCCACGGTCACTGGGCCGTCAACGGCCGCCGCGTCGACATCCCGAGCTACCAGGTGCGCGAGAACGACGTGATCACCTTCAAGCCCGGCTCGAACGCCGAGACGGTCATCCGCGACGCCACCGAGCTGGTGGCGCAGGTGCCGGCGTGGCTCCAGGCCGACCACGACCAGCTCACGGCGAAGGTGCTCCGAAAGCCCGAGCGCGCGGAGATCGCGGCGCCGGTGCAGGAGCAGCTCATCGTCGAGCTGTACTCGAAGTAGGCCCCGTCTTGTCCGGCGCCCCTCTCCCCAGGCGCCGCTTGCTTAGTAGCTCCCCGAACCTGAGACGACGTTAGGACCAAATGCTCGACTTCCAGATCCCCCGAATCACCGCCGAGTCCGTCGAGGACAACCGCGGCCAGTTCGTGGTGGAGCCGCTCGATCGCGGCTTCGGCTACACCTTCGGCAACTCGCTGCGCCGCGTGCTCCTGGCCTCGCTCGCCGGCGCTGCCGTGACGTCCGTGCGCATCGAGGGTGTCGCCCACGAGTTCTCCACGATCAAGGGCGTCACCGAGGACGTCACGGACATCGTGCTCAACCTCAAGGGCATCGTGTGCCGCATGCACTCGGACGCCACCGAGGTCGAGGCCCCGCTCGTGGTCACCGGCCCCGGCGAGATCACCGCGCGCGACATCGACCTGCCCTCGGGCGTCGAGATCCTCAACCCGGACGCGCACATTGCCACGCTCGAGAGGAAGACCAAGCTCGAGATGTACCTCACGATCGGCCGCGGCCGCGGCTACCGCCCGGCGGAGGACAACAAGTCGCCCGACCAGCCGATCGGCGTCATCCCGATCGACTCGATCTTCTCGCCCGTCCGCCGCGTCGCGTACTCGGTCGAGCAGGCGCGCGTCGGCCAGCGGACCGACTTCGACAAGCTGACGATCGACATCGAGACCGACGGGTCGATCGACCCGCAGGCCGCGCTGCGCGAGGCGGCGGAGATCCTCATCTCGTCGCTCTCGATCTTCACCGACGAGGAGCGCATCGAGGAGCTGCGCGCCGGCCCGGGCGGCATGGCCTCGCTGGACAACGGCGCGGGCGCCGGCGCCGCGCTGCAGCCGGGCGGCCGCACCGGCGGCTCGCCGATGGACGACATCCTCATCGAGGAGCTCGAGCTCGGCGTCCGCTCGTACAACTGCCTCAAGCGCGCCGGGATCCAGACGGTCGGCGACCTGGTGTCGAAGTCCGAGGGCGAGCTCGCCGCGATCCCGAACTTCGGCAAGAAGTCGATCGACGAGGTCATCGAGACGCTCTCGCAGCGAGGCCTTACGCTCCGCACGGACTGATGCGCCACCAGAAGACCCGCCACAAGCTCTCCCGCGACGCCGCGCATCGCAAGGCGCTGCTGGCCAACCTGTGCATCGAGGTCATCGATCACGAGCGGATCAAGACGACCGAGGCCAAGGCCAAGGCCGTCAAGCCGGAGATCGAGAAGCTGATCACGCTCGCGCGCAAGGGCGACCTGCACGCGCGCCGGCAGGCGATCTCGATCCTCCAGCATCCCGCCAAGGGCGTGATCTACAAGCTGTTCGACGAGATCGCGCCCCGCTACGCCGAGCGGCCCGGAGGCTATACCCGGATCCTCAAGCTCGGTCCGCGTTCGAGTGACGCGACCGAGATGGTCTATCTCGAGTTGGTGTAACTAAGCCGCTCCCGCGAGCTTGCGAGTGGGAGTAAGCCGCACCGTCAAATTGACCCTGGAATACGACGGCGGCCCGTTCATGGGATGGGCCGCCCAGCCGGGGCAGCGGACGGTGGCGGGAGAGCTGCAGCGCGCGCTGCAGACCGTGCTGCGTGCTGACGTGGCGCTGACCGTGGCGGGCCGCACCGACCGCGGCGTGCACGCGCTGGGCCAGGTCGTCTCCTACGCGGGCGAGCTGCCGGGTCTGCGGTCGGTCAACGCCCTGCTGCCCGACGAGATCGCGGTGATCGCCGCCGAGGCGGCGCCGGACGGCTTCAACGCCCGCCACGACGCCCGCAGCCGCACGTACCTCTACCGCGTGCTGGCGCGCCCCGCGCCGTCGCCATTCGAGACCGGCCGCGCGCTCTGGTGGCCGTATCCGATCGTCCACGAGGCGCTGCAGGCGTGCGCCGCCGCCCTGACCGGGACGCACGACTTCACGGCGTTCACGCCCACCGACACCTACCACCAGCGCTTCGAGCGCGACGTCCTGCGCGCGGAGTGGACCCAGAATGG
The DNA here is from genome assembly GCA_036520135.1 of Solirubrobacteraceae bacterium. Classification (GTDB taxonomy): domain Bacteria; phylum Actinomycetota; class Thermoleophilia; order Solirubrobacterales; family Solirubrobacteraceae; genus DASSUW01. The sequence continues at coordinate 341 of DATDKF010000292.1, read as the reverse complement.
CGACGTCGCCGAGTTCTGGATCGAGGCCGACGCGTTCATGCGCCAGATGAACCGCGTGCTGGTCGGGACGATGCTCGAGGTCGCCGGCGGGCGGCGCACGGTCGCCTCGTTCGAGCGCCTGCTGCGCGGTCGCCCGCGCGCGGATGCGGGCGCCACCGCGCCGCCCCACGGCCTGTACCTCGCGTCCGTCCGTTACTGAAGGAAAGGGTTTACTCCCTGGTCCGGCAGGAGTAGCGTCGGTCCATGACCCGCCGCATGATGGTCGACGGCGCGCAGCGCGCGCTCGCGGCTTGGAACCGCGGCGACGCCGAACGCGTGGTCGCCGACATGGCCGACGACGT
>DATDKF010000291.1:0-11491 GCA_036520135.1 Solirubrobacteraceae bacterium | reverse complement strand
CCGCCCATCACGTAGCGCGCAGGACCGCCTGCGCGGCGAAGTAGCCGCACATGCCATGGACCCCGCCGCCGGGCGGGGTCGAGGAGGAGCAGATGAACAGGCGCGGGTCAGGCGTCGTGTATGGAGACAGTCGCGCCACGGGACGGGCGAAGAGCTGGCGCAGGTCCTGGCGGCCGCCGTTGATGTCGCCGCCGACGTAGTTGGGGTTATAGGCCTCGATCTCCACCGCGTGCATCGACGCGCGCGCGAGCACCCGCTCGCGGAAGCCGGGAGCGAAGCGCTCGATCTGTCCCTCGACCGCCGCGGTCATGTCGCGCGTCGAGCCGGGCGGGACGTGGCAGTACGCCCACGCCGTGTGCTTGCCCGCCGGCGCGCGGCCGGGATCGCAGACGGTCGGCTGCGAGAGCAGGACGTACGGGCGTTCCGGGTGGCGACCCGCCGCCACGTCCGCTTCGGCGGCGGCGATCGCGGCGAACGTGCCGCCGAGGTGCAGTGTCCCTGCCCGGGCGCACGCGGGGGCGCGCCACGGGATCGGGCCGTCGAGCGCCCAGTCGAGCTTGAAGACGCCCGGCCCGTACCGGAAGCGCTCGAGCGCCCGCCGATACCGCTGCGGGAGACGGTGGCCGGCCAGCGCAAGCAGCTGGCGCGGCGTCACGTCGAGCAGCACCGCTCCCGCGTCCGAGAGCTCGTCCACGTTCTCGACCGCATGGTCCGTGACGATCTCGCCGCCAAGCGACCGCAGGTGGGAGGCGAGCGCCTCGGCAACCGCTTGCGAACCACCGCGGGCGACCGGCCAGCCGACCGCGTGTCCGGTTATCGCCAGCACGAGCGCGACCGCGGCAGTGGGACGCTCACGGAGGCGAAGCATGGAGTGCGCCGCCATCCCCGCGAGGAGCGCCGGGGCGCGAGGGCCGTCGAACCGCCCGGCCAGCCCGGCCGCCGAGCGCAGCCCGACCAGCCCGAAGCGCGCCATCACCAGCGGGTGGCGCGGCGGGCGCAGCGGCCCCAGCAGCCCCGGGAGCAGACGCTCCGCGGCATCGCGGGCGAGCGGCTCCATCAGGCGCCGGTAGCGGCGCCCGTCCGCGCCTCCGATCGACTCCGCGGTGGCTTCGACGGAGCGCTCGAGCGCGACCGCGCCACCGCCATCGAGCGGGTGCGCGAGCGGCAGGTCGGGATGAACAAGCTCGAGCCCGTGCTCGGCCAGCGGCAGCTCGCGCAGGAACGGCGACGCGAGCGGATGCGGGTGCACGGCAGAGCAGATGTCGTGCACGAAGCCGGGGAGGGTCAGCTCGGCCGAGCGCGATCCTCCCCCGACCGTCTGCTTTGCCTCCAGTACCCGCACCGAGCGGCCTGCGCGGGCGAGGACGATCGCCGCCGCGAGGCCGTTGGGCCCCGCGCCAACGACGACCGCGTCAGGCACCCGGCTGGTGGGAGCCGAACAGTCCCTTCACGCCGCGTGCGGGTGCGCCGACCGTGTAGAGCGTCGAACGGATTGCCGAGGAGTGCCAGACGTTGCGCCACTTCGACCACTGGCGCCTGCGGTCGACGCACACGACCTGCGTCTCGACCTCGCGATCGGACTCGCCGAAGTGCGCGGCGACGCGCGCGAGCGTGTGGTTCCAGAAACGGTCCTCTTGCTTATGGCCGCCCATCGCCAGGCCCAACTCGAAGATCGGATCCGATGCGCGCATCAGCACCTGCGCCTGGGCGACGGTCTCGCCGTCGCGCTCGCTCGCGCTGAACGTGATCCAGCCCGCGAACATGTGGCCCTGCGGGGTCATCAGTGTGAACGACTCCTCGTCGGCGTAGAGCACCATCACGCCGGTCGAGAGCCTCATCTTGCCCGGCAGCGTCATGTTCAGCAGTGCGACCTCACCCGGCGCGATGCCCGTGAGCGGGCCGTAGAAGGCGTTGCCCTCGGGCCAGAACTCCGGGAAGCGCTGCTTCCAGGTCGCGATCAGGTCGGTCGGCGACACGCACTCGCGCCGCAGGTGGACCTGGTAGGTCTTTTGCCACATCTTCCCGAAGCCCTGGATCGGGCTTGCCAGGCGCTTGCCCTCGACGTTGATGTTGATCGCGCCCTCGGGCACCTCGGCGACGTTCAGCCTCGAGACCTTCTTGGCCCAGTTGGTCGCATCGCGCGCCGCGGCCTTCTCGTCGGCTTCGCTCATGGGGAGCTCTCCTGTCAGGCGCCAGCCGCGGCGAGCGCGTCCGACTCGGTGTCGTGGATGCCGATCGCCTCGTCGAGGCGGGTCAGCTCGAAGATCTGCGTGTAGTGATCCGAGAGCCCGAATGCCAGCAGCCGTTGCGAGTGCCGGTTTGCGCGCACCAGCAGCGTCACGAGCAGCCCGATCCCACCACTGTTCATGTACGAGAGGTGGGTGAAGTTCAGGACGATCGCACGTGCGTCGGCGCTCTCGTCGTAAGCGCTCATCAGCACAGCCTCCGAGCCGGCCGTGACCTCGCCCCGGATGTCGACGATGCTCGCCGGGCCGTTACGGCGGACCTCGAATGTCGCGGTCGCCTCAGGCATTAGTGCTCCCTTCCGCGCCGCGAACGGCGCTGTCCTCGTCTGGGTTGATCGCCAGGAAGTCGGCGAGCCGGGTGATCTCGAAGATCTCGCGGTAGTGCGGACTCAGGCCGTACGCCCGGACGTCGAGGCCGGCCGCCCGCGCCCGTGCCAGCAGACCGACGATCAGCGCGATGCCCGTGGAGTTGATGTAGCCCGCGGCCTGGAAGTTCAGGACGACCGCATCGGGCCGCTCGCTCGTGGCGCGCGCCCAGGCGGCCTCGAGCGGCTCCTCGGCGTCGCGGTTGACGTCGCCCGTGAGGTCGATCACCGCCACCCCGTCGCGCCGGCGCACGGCCGGACTCTCACTCGTCGCCATCGTCCCCTCCCTCCAGGCGCAGGGCGAGCTCGAGCGTGTGACGCCCGGCCGCGCTCGTCTCGCGCATGTCGTCGACCATGTTCTCGATCAGGAAGAGGCCCCAGCCGCGCGGGCGCTGGAGCCCGTCGAGCTTGGCCTCCAGGTCCGGCATCTCGCGCTCGCGCTCCAGCGGGGCGCCGCCCAGGTCGGTGATCTGCACGCGCACGTTGCCGCCGCCCGCGAGCACGCGGATGCTGACCGGCCGGTCGGCGCGGTATTGACTGCCGTGCTCCATCGCGTTCATCGTCGCCTCGCCGACCGCGGTCTTGAGACGCTCGAGCCGGTCGTCCGAGATGTTCAGCGAGGCGATCGCCTCGCTCACACGCGCGATCGCGACGCGCTCGTTGCCTTCGGCGCTGTCGACGTCGAACTCGGCGAGCAGCGCGTCCGGGACTGCCCCGTTGCGCATGTGCGCCGCCCCAGGCGAGCGCTGTAGCGTGACCATCGTGATGTCGTCCTCCTGCTCGGCAGCCGGGCCGAGGTGGGCCTGCAGGTCGACCAGCACGCGGTCGATCAGCTCGCCGCCGCCCGGGTAGTCGGCGACGGCCTGCTTGAGGCGGGGGAAGCCGAACATGTCGCCGTTCGGATCGTGCGCCTCGACGACGCCGTCGGAGTGCAGGAGCAGCGAGTCCCCGGGTTGGAGCACCGTCTCCTTCTCCTCGTAGCGCATGCCCTGCATCAGCCCGAGCGGCATCCCGCGGGCGCGCAGCTCCTCCGACCCCTCGGCCGTCTTGACGTACGGCAGGTCGTGGCCTGCGTTGGCGAACCGGAAGTGCCCCGACTCCGGGTCGAGCACGCCGTACAGGCAGGTCACGAACATCTTCTCGGGCATGTCGGGGCAGAGGTGCTCGTTGACGCGCTCGAGCACCTCGCCCGGCTCGACGAGCCGCTGCGCGGAGGCGCGCAGGACGCTGCGGGTCGCGGCCATCACGAGCGCCGCCGGAACGCCCTTGTCGGTGACGTCGCCGATGACGAATCCGACCTTGCCCTCGGGCAGCGGGATGACGTCGTAGAAGTCGCCGCCGACCTCGCGCGCCGGCCGATAGTAGGCCGCGACGTGCCAGCCGGTCAGCTCGGGCAGCTGCTTTGGCAGGAAGTTCTGCTGGATCAGCTTGGCGACCTCGAGCTCCTGCTGGAAGCGCTGGCGCGTGGCGGCCTCGGCCTGCTGCTCGCGCACGAGCTGGCCCACCCGCAGCGCCGGCGCCGCCTGGGCGGCGAGGTTGTCGAGCAGCTTGCGGTCATCGGAGGAGTACTCCTGCTCGGAGAGCCGCGGGCCGAGGTTCAGCACCCCGATCAACTCACCCTGGCTGACGAGCGGGACCGCGAGCTTGACGCCCGCAGCCTTGAGCTCGACGAGCGCCGGCGAGTCGAGCTCGAGCGCCTCGATGTCGACCGCCCCGCTCGCGCCCTGCAGGACGGCGAGCAGCGGATCGTTGGGCGCGATGTCGACTGGCGCCGCATCGTCGCCGGGTGCCGGCAGCGAGGGGGCTGGTCCGCGCTGCTCGGCGGGAGCGCGCCCCAGCCCGCGGCGGAAGGTGCGGATCAGGCCGGTCATCTCCCGATCCTTTCTACGCGACATGCGTCCACGAATCGTTACGAGCCGTGGCGGGCCGCCGCAGCCACAAGGAGAGATGGGCGGGTGCGACGGTGTCGCGCACGACGCTTCGCAGGTCATCCGCCAGCGCCTCGAGATCGAGCTCGTCGCGCACTCGCCCGCTGAACGCCTCCAGTGTCTGCGCCGCGTCGTAGCGGCGGCGGTAGAAGCGGCGGTCCACGTCCCGCTGGATCCGCGCGCGCGCCGGTCCGAACAAAGCCGCCACGGCCAGCGTCGACCCGGCGATCGCGAGGTCCGAGTCGCCGACGGTCAGCCCGGTCAGCACGGCCAGCACCAGGTACGTCGCCGCCAGGGTCGCGGTCACCGCGCCATAGACCAGAGTGCGCCGGATCACGACGTCGATGTCGTAGAGCCGGTAGCGGAGCATCGAGATCGCCATCGCGCCGGCGACGACCAGCAGCCCGAGCAGGAGGCTCGCGAAGCCGGCGTCATCGCCCCACAGCTGATCGGTCGGGAAGACGAAGATCACGAGGAACAGCGCGGCGGCCGCCGCGACCCACTTGAGCTGCTGCCGCTCGATGCCCTGCGAGCGCCGGAAGCGGATGACCAGCGAGACCGTCGCAGCGATCATCGCACCGAGCATCAAGGCGAATCCGAGAGCTCCGATCGCCCCTACCGCGATCTCGATCGCCCCGCTCGCTCCGAGCGGGTTCTGGATCGGGTACTCCTCGAGCCGCCCGGGCGCGAAGGCGGTGCCGACGAAGAGTGCGGGGCAGGCCGCGATGGCCACCCAGACGATCCAGCGCCAACCGCGCGTGATCGGGCGACCCGAAGGGAACAGCAACGGGAAGAGGGTCACGGCGGGGACCATCGCGGCGATCCAGATCCAGCTGGTCATCCAGGCGACCGCCTCCGCCGCGCGACTTCCTGCGGGGTGCTCGAGTGCGAGGCTCCAGTACACGTGGCTGCCGAGGATCAGCAGCCCCAGCGACAACGGGATCGCACACAGGATCCAGCCGATGAGGTTGCGCGGCTGCCGGGCGGTCACCACTGCCCCGATCAGGCCGAGCAGCAGCAGGACGAGAGCCTCGAAGGCCGCCATGGGAACCCCGCCGCCAGGCACGAGCGGATCACCGGCCGAGCTGGACGACTCCGGGTCCGCGACCGCAAGTCCGAGGCGCGCAGCCGCAAGCGTCGCGGTCGCGCCGCACGCGGCCCACGCGGCAACGGCTGCCCGACTGGAGGGACGTCTCACCGGTCACCTCGCAGCCAGAGCGAGACGTGCGCCGGCTGGACCGTCTCGCGCACGACTCCTCGCAGGTCGTCCGCGACCGCCTCCAGGTCGATCTCGTCGCGCCGTCGCGCGCTGAATGCCTGCAGTGTCTGCGCCGCGTCGTAGCGGCGGCGGTAGAAGCGGCGGTCCACGGCGGCCTGGATGCGCGCACGGGCGGGACGGAACAGCGCGGCCACGGCGAGCGTCGAGCCGGCGATCGCGATGTCGGACTCGCCGACCGCCAGCCCGGTCAGCACCACGAGCCCCAGGTAGGTGCCGCCGAGGGTGGCCGTCAGCGCTCCGTAGACCAGCGTGCGGTTGATGACGACGTCGATGTCGTAGAGCCGGTGGCGCAGGATCGCGATCGCGGCGGCCAACGGCAGGCTCAGGACGCCGAGCATGCTCGCGACGTTGGTGCCGGTCTCCCCCCAGAGATCGTTGCCGGCGACGGCGATCGGAACGGTCAATCCCGCCGCCGCCCCGGCAAGTGCCAGCCACTTGATCTGCTGGCGCAGCTCTCCCCGTGCGCGGCGGAACCTGACGACGAGCGACGCCGACGAGCCGACGATGCCGATCAGGATCATGAGGAACGCAAGTCCCGTGAGCGGATCGAGCAGCGCGCTCTTGATCCCGTACGGGTTCTCGAGCTGTGGGTAGTCCTCCAACGGACCGGGCACGAGCCCGCCCGTGACGAAGCCGCCCACGATCCCGGCGCCGGCGCACCACGCGACCCATCTCCAGCGGCGCGACGGCAGGCGACCGTCGGGGAACAGCAGCAGGAGGAAAGTGCAGGGGACCAGGATGAAGGGGATCCAGGAGAGGCTCGCGTACCAGGCAGCGGTCTCCCCGAGGGCCTGGGACCCTCCCCGGGCGAGCCAGCGGTCGGCGTATGAGCCGGCCAGGGCCCCCAGGCCTGTTGACACCGCGACGGCGAGGAAGATCCAGCCGATCGCATTGCCCGGATGGCGCGACGCGATCAGAGCGCCCACCAGCGAGAACGTGAGCGCCAACGCCACGCTGAAGACTCCGCCGCGATCGTCGACGGCGACGACGGAGGCGGACGCCAGGAGCCCGAGCGCCAGGCCTGCCAAGGCCCAGGCCAGGCGGGTGGCGGCGCGGCCGCTCATCGCGCTGCCGCCGGCGCGTAGACGGCCACGGGCTCGGTCTTGCCCTTGAGCGCGAGCCTGCCGCGCGGCAGAAGGCTGTTCGCCCGCGTGAGCATGCAACGCGTCGCCTGCGTGACGAGCACCGCGTCGCCGGTGCGGCGCGTGGCCTGCTCGACCCGCGCAGCGACGTTCACGGGGTCCCCGATGATGCCGAGCTCGGAGTGACCGCCGCCGCCGACTGTCCCCACCAGGACGAGCCCGGTGTTGACCCCGATGCTCACCCGGCCGCCGTGAGACTCGAGGACCGGAACGACGACCCCGAAGAACTCGTTCAGCAGCGCGGCGGCCTCGCGCGCGGTCGCCGAGTCGGCGAATCGCGTGAAGTCGCGGAGGTCGATGAAGAGCACGGTCACCATCGCGTCCTCGCCGTTCACGGCGAACGCATGGCCGGCGTCGTGCCGGCGCCCCGGGGTCATGCCCGATTCTCTTCCGGCAGGTGCTTCGCGCGCAAGCGGCTCCTCGCCATCGCTCTCCATTCCGGCGAGGATCGCCCGCGGCCGTCCGGGAATCGTTACGGTGTCACGAGGTGGTTCCGGTCAAGGTGATGCTGCTCGGGCCCCCGCGGGTCGAGCACGACGGGATCGCGGTCGGCTTCGACACCCGCAAGGCGATGGCGCTGCTCGCCCACCTGGCAATGGTCAAGGGTCCGCGGCCGCGCGACGTCCTGGCCGAGCTGCTCTGGCCGGGGCACGACACCGAGCACGCGCGCGGCGCGTTGCGGCGCACGCTCTCGGCGCTGCGCGGCGTCGTCGGCGCCGGCGCGGTCGAGGCGACGCGCGATCACGTGGCGCTCGTGCCAGGGCCTGGGCTCGAGATCGATGTCGATCGCTTCCGCGCCGACGCCGCGGCGGGCCGTCTGGAGGCCGCGGCTGAACGCTTTCAGGGGGAGTTCCTCGAGGGCTTCGGGCTCCGTGATGCGCCCGCCTTCGAAGACTGGCAGCGCGGCGAGGCCGACGCGCTGCGACGCGAGCTGGCCGCGGTGCTGGGGCGGCTGACCGAGGCGACCGGGGAGCTCTCCCATGCCCGCCGCTGGCTCGAGCTCGACCCGCTCCACGAGCCGGCCCACCGCGCCTTGATCCGGATCTACGCCGCGCTGGGCGATCGCGCCGCCGCGCTCGCCCAGTATCGCGATTGCGTGCGCACGCTCTCGCGCGAGCTGGGGGTGCCGCCGCTGACCGAGACGACGAAGCTCTACGAAGCGATCAGCGAGGGCACGCTGGACACGCCGAGCGCGCCGCCCGTGGGGGCGCGGCGGACGCTGCCGGCCGCCCCGCTCGTCGGTCGCGAGGATGAGTGGGCGGCGTTGCTGGATCTCTGGGCGGGCATCACGCGTAACGGTCGCGTCACCGTGATCGAGGGCGAGCCCGGCATCGGGAAGACGCGGCTGGCCGAGGACCTGCTGGCGCACGCGCGCGAACGGGGCGCAGCGGTGCTCGCCTGCCGCGCCTTCGAGGAGGAGGCCGCACTGGCCTACGGGCCGGTGGTCGACGCCTTGCGCGTGCGGTTGCGCGAGGACGAGAGTTGGCCGGCGGCGGTCCCGGAGCGCGCGCTCGCCGAGGCGGCGCGCCTGCTCGGAGAGATCAGCGCCGGACCGCCGCCACCGCTGGATGGACCGGCCGCCCAAGCGCGTTTTCTCGACGGCGTTTGGGCGACGATCGCCACCGCCGCGTCCGGGCCGGTACCGGGAGTGCTGTTCGTAGATGACGTGCACTGGGCCGATGACGCGACGCTCCGCCTGCTCGCCTACGGGCTGCGGCGGCTCGCGGGCCGCGGACTGCTCGTGGTCCTGACGTGGCGGACTGGATTCGATCATCCGCTACGCCGGATCGCTGCGCACGCGGGCCCGGTGCACCGCCTCGGACGCCTGAGCGAGGACGAGGTCGGCGAGCTGTTGCGCGCAGCTCGCCCATCCGTGGACGCGCGGCTGACCGAGAGGCTCTACGCGGAGACGGAAGGGCTGCCGTTCCTGCTGGTCGAGTACCTGAACACGCTCGGCGCCGACCCGGCGTGGCCGCTGCCCGCGGGCGCGCGCGAGCTGCTGCTCGCGCGCCTGGACTCCGTCAGCGAGACCGGCCGGCAGATCCTCGCCGCCGCCGCGGTGATCGGGCGCTCGTTCGACGTCGGCATCGTTCGCGCCGCCAGCGGTCGCGGCGACGAGGAGACGGTCGCGGCGCTCGAGGAGCTCGTCGGAAACGGGCTGATCCGTGAGGGGAGCTTCGACTATGACTTCGCACACGAGCGGCTGCGAGCGCTGGTCTACGAGCAGGCCGGCCTCGCCCGCCGCCGCCTCCTGCACGGCCGCGTTGCCGACGCGCTCGACGGCCCTTCTGCGGCGATCGGACGCCATCTGCGGCTCGCGGGCCGCGACTCCGAGGCGGCCGAGCAGTACTGGCAGGCGCTGGCGGACGCGCGGGCGCTGTTCGCCAACGCGGAGGCGATCGAACACGGGCACGCGGCGCGCGCGCTCGGATATCCGCATCGCGCGGAGCTGCACGCGGCGATCGGCGAGCTGCAGACGCTCGAGGGCGACTACGCCGGAGCGCTCGCGTCCTACGAAACGGCGGCCGCGAACTGTGCGCCGGATGAGCTGGCGGGGATCGAGCGTCGGCTCGGCCAGGTCCATCACCGGCGCGGGGACTGGACGCTGGCTCGCAGCCACTTCGACGCCGCGCTGGCCGCGGCGGCGGAGGACGACGCGGCGATGCGCGCCCATATCTGCGCCGACCTCGCGCTGACCGAGCGCGACGGCGGCGACCGGGCACGTGCGGCTGAGCTCGCGGAGAGGGCTCGCGCCCTGGCGGAGGCGGCGGGCGACCTGGGCGCGCTCGGCCAGGCGCACAATCTGCTCGGAGCGCTCGCCACGAGCGACGGCGCCGCGGGCGAGGCGCTCGACCATCTGGGACGCAGCCTCGCGATCGCCGAGGAGACGGGCGACCAGAGCGCCCGCGTCGCCGCGCTCAACAACCTTGCGCTCGCTCATCGCGCGCGCGGTGAGCTCGAGCGCGCGCTCGAGCTCACGCGCACGGCGCTGTCGCTCTGCGCAGCCCAGGGCGACCGCCATCGCGAGGCCGCGCTGCACAACAACCTCGCGGACCTACTTCACGCCGCTGACAGGCCCGAGGAGGCTATGGAGCAGCTCAAACGCGCGGTCACGATCTTCGCCGAGGTCGGCGCGGAGGGCGAGCCGCAGCCCGAGGTCTGGAAGCTCGCGCGGTGGTGAGGCGTGCGTAGCCGCCGCGCGCCGAGCGTGCTGCCATCCTCGGGGCGGCGAAGCTCGTCCTGGAGCTGCGGCAGAGCGGCTCGGCGAGTGGACGATCAACGGCGTACTGAAGGCTGCGAGCCGGACGCGCTCCGTCACACGGCCGCGATGGAGGTGAGGACGCAGAGCGGCGTGCGACCCGTCGCGACTCCGCAACTCGAAGGTCACCCGCGCGATCTAACGCGCTGATTTCGAGGACTAGCGACGTGAGCGGTTGGAAGCGCGGATGGAAACGGCAGGCCGCACCGGACGGCGGCAGGCCGGGCGCCCGCCAGGGGCGGAGTTATCGATTTGCAGGTCATCTATAGGCGGTGCAGCAGGCGGCAGCGCCGCGCGCGCTACTTACAAGCAGGAGGTCCGCGGTTCGAGCCCGCGACCGCCCATCGGCCCTCAAAGCCGTCCAACGGCGCGGGGTACCGGGGATGAGCACGTCGGATGGTTGCGCGCAGTATCGGCGCCCTGGAAGCGGTATGGAAGCGCCGGGAGCGGCCAGAGCCTTCAAGGCCGGATGGCCGTCCACCTGAATCCCTTTCGCTGGCGCGCAGCGCGACTGTGATGCCTGGCCGCTGCGCGTGAGCCTCAAGCTCTCGGTCCACGGCCCCGAGCAGGCCGTCGTTTCTTCCGGGGTTGTTCGAAGGCCGTCTGATCCACCGGGACGGCGTTTGGACATCGAAAGGCCGGTGTGGTCTCATGCGCCCATAGCCGGCGCGGATCCGATCCTCGCCTCTGTCCTGCGGCGCCGGATGCAGGCCATCACCCGCGAGATGGCGACCGTGCTGATGCGCACCTCACGGTCGCCGATCTTCAACGAAATCGGCGATCTCTTGACCGTGATCTTCGACCGCCGCGGCCGCACCCTCGCCCAGACCGAATACGCGTCGATCATCGGCAATGGCGCTCACCCGCCGCTACAGCAGATCATCGCGTACTTCGGCGACGACCTCCACGACGGCGACGTCATCCTCCACAACGACGTCTACAGCGGCGGCAACCAGAACGCGGACGTCGGCGTCTTCCTCCCGATCTTCTTCGAGGGCGAGCTCGTCGCGTGGAGCGCGAGCAAGGGCCACGTCGCCGACATCGGCGGCATGACCGCCGGCGGCTACGACCCGCGCGCCCGCGAGGTCTGGCAGGAGGCGTTTCGGATCCCGCCGGTGAAGATCATGGAAGGCGGCGAGCTGCGCCGCGACGTCTGGGATCTGGTCCGCGCCAACATCCGGCTGGAGATCGTCGCCGAGGACATCAAGGCGATGATCGGCGCCTGCACGATCGGCCGCCGCCGCCTCGACGAGGTGCTCGGCCGCTACGGCG
>DATDKF010000290.1:0-2290 GCA_036520135.1 Solirubrobacteraceae bacterium | reverse complement strand
CAGGTCATCCTGCAGCGGATCCGCGAGGCGGAGCGCGACATGATGTTCGAGGAGTACCGCGACCGCGTCGGCGAGCTGATCACCGGCATCGTCCAGCAGTCGGACTCCCGCTACACGCTCGTGCAGCTGCGCGAGCGGGTGGAGGCGCTGCTGCCGAAGTCCGAGCAGGTCGACGGCGAGCGCTACGACAACTCGCAGCGCATCAAGGCCGTGATCAAGGAGGTCTCATCCTCCACCCGCGGTCCGAGCATCATCGTCTCCCGCCGCGACCCGGAGCTGATCAAGAAGCTGTTCGAGCTCGAGGTGCCCGAGATCGCCGACGGCCTGGTGGAGATCACCAACGTCGCGCGCGAGCCCGGCTACCGCTCGAAGATCGCGGTCGTCTCCCACGCCGACGGCGTGGACCCGGAGACCGGCGAGGTGATCATCCCCGAGGCGCCGGACATCGATCCTGCGCGCTTGAGCGACTTCGAGGACCAGATCGAGATCCGCGACGTCACGCCGCACGACTTCGGGCGCATCGCCGCGCAGACCGCCAAGCAGGTGATCCTCCAGCGGATCCGCGAGGCCGAGCGCGACATGATGTTCGAGGAGTACCGCGACCGCGTCGGCGAGCTGATCACCGGCATCGTCCAGCAGTCCGACTCCCGCTACACGCTCGTCCAGCTGCGCGAGCGCGTCGAGGCGCTGCTGCCCAAGTCCGAGCAGGTCGACGGCGAGCGCTACGACCACTCACAGCGGATCAAGGCCGTCATCAAGGAGGTCTCCTCCTCGACCCGCGGGCCGAGCATCATCGTCAGCCGCCGCGACCCGGAGCTGATCAAGAAGCTGTTCGAGCTCGAGGTGCCCGAGATCGCCGACGGGCTGGTGGAGATCACCAACGTCGCGCGCGAGCCGGGCTACCGCTCGAAGATCGCGGTCGTCTCGCACGCCGACGGCGTCGATCCTGTCGGCGCCTGCGTCGGTCCTCGTGGTTCGCGCGTGCGCATGGTCGTCTCCGAGCTGCGCGGCGAGAAGATCGACATCATCCCGTACAACGACGAGCCCGCCCGCTTCGTCGCCAAGGCGCTGAGCCCCGCGCGCGTGCGCGAGGTGCTCGTCGACGACGACGGCAAGCAGGCGACGGTGATCGTGCCGGACGACCAGCTGTCGCTGGCGATCGGCCGCGAGGGCCAGAACGCGCGGCTCGCCGCGCGGCTCACCGGCTGGCGCGTGGACATCCGCTCCGAGACCGAGTTCTCCAAGCAGGAGAGCGAGGCCGGCTACGGCGAGGAGGACGCCGAGGACGTCGGCGGCCGCTGCCACGCGATCCTCGCGAACGGCCGCCGCTGCCCCAACGCCGCGCTGCCGAGCTCGCGCTACTGCGGCCTCGACAGCCACCAGGCGCTCGAAGGCAAGGACACCGACGTCGTCGGCCAGGCGTAAAGGGGACAGTCCCCTTTATGTAGGCGGTGTGGGCCGCCGTGGCAGTCCGGGGTGCGGACATAAAGGGGACTGTCCCCTACCGTCGCTGCGTGGGGTGCGGTGAGCGCGCCCCGCAGGCGGTACTTCATCGCTTCGCTACCGTAAGTGGTCGGGTCGTGCCCGATCCGGAGCGGCGGCTGGACGGTCGCGGCGCCTGGGTCCATCAGACACGAGAATGCTTCGACGCCGCGCTCGCCCGCCGCGGCCTGCACCGGGCCTTCCGAGGGCCCGTGACCATCCCTAAGGACACCGTAGACTTCACACGCACATGGCCAAGAAGCGCGTCCACGAGCTAGCCAAGGAATACGACATGCCCTCCGCGGAGGTCATGAAGCGGCTGAACGACTATGGCCTCAAGGTCAAGGCGTCGGCGTCCGCCGTGGACGAGGACGAGGCCGAGCGCGCGCTCACCGGCAAGCCGCCCAAGCAGGAGTCCAACGGCAAGCCCGAGACCGAGCAGCGCCGGAGCCAGCCGCAGCAGAGCGGCATGGGCTTCGACCGGCCGGCGACCGAGACAGCGCGCCAGCGGCTCGTCGAGCGCCAGCAGCGCCAGCAGGCCGCCAAGCAGCAGGCCGAGGCGCGCGAGCGCGACCGCGGCAACGGCGGTCAGCGCCGCGACGACCGCGGCCAGCAGGGCGGGCGCCCGCAGGGCGGCGAGGCGCCAAGCGGCGCGCAGCCGCCCAGCGGTGGCGGCCAGAGCGACGGCGGCGGCGAGCGCCGCCAGCGCCCGACGCGGTCCTCGCTCCAGGGCGAGCGCGCCCCGGGCGCGGCCGGCGGCGTCCGCCGCGTGGTGATCGACTCCCAGGCCTCGCGCCGCGGGCCCGGG
>DATDKF010000289.1:0-4345 GCA_036520135.1 Solirubrobacteraceae bacterium | reverse complement strand
AGCAGCGCCGGCCCGAGCAGGACCGGCAGCCGCAGCGCGTTCTGCCCGAACGGCGTCGGGATCACGAACGCCACGACCAGCACGACGACGTAGAGCAGCGCGCCGGCGCGCAGGCGCGGCGCCAGCATCATCGCCCCGGCGGCCGCGACGGCCAGCATCGGCCAGAACGCGGTCGCCACGAAGCGGTCGTCGCCGCCCTCGGGGAACAGCACGGCCATCGTCCCGCCGCCGATGATCACCGGCAGCGCGAGCACCGCCGCCGGGGCGAGCCCATCGCGCGGGCTGGCGACCGCGAGGCCCGCCGCCGCGAGCACGAGGAACGCTCCGGCCACAGGGCTCGCGAGCACGCACGCGAGCGCGAGCACGGCGGCGCCCGTGCGCCACGCCACGCCCGGGCGCTCGGCGCACAGCCACGCCGCCACCGCGAGCGCGATCCCGAGCGTGAACGGCATCCGCCCGATCACGACGTTGCTGAGCACACCGGCGGCGAACAGCCACGTCGCGGCCGCGGCCGAGCCGGGCGACGCCGCCACGCCGCGCGCGAGCGGCACGAACGCGGCGGTCGCGGCGATCGCGCCGAGCACGCCGACCCAGGCGGGGCCCGGCCAGGCGGCCAGTGGCGCGAAAAGCATCGAGTAGCCCAGCACGTGATGGCCGCCGTACCACTGGGCGTTCCAGACGGTCATGCCCTCCGTGTCGAACAGCCAGGCACGGAAGGCATGGGCGGCCATGTCCGCCGTCGGGGGGCGGATCGCCAGGTAGACGACGCCGGCCAGCGCGACGCCCACCACGGGCGCGAAGGGATGCGCAAGCGCGCGGCGCATTACGCCTCGCCATGCTAGGCGCTTGTGCTGCACGAACGTCAACGGCGGCTGGGTAGGGAGGCGGCGACGTTGGCCGCGGCGAGGCGCCTGGCGACTTTGCCTTCCCTATGCCGGCGAACTCGCCAGGGACCACCGGGGCGGCCGATCCCGCCTCCCTCAGTGCCCGGGGTTCGTGGACCTACCGCTTCGACGCGAAATCCGCGGTCACGACGCACGCGCGGGTGGCGCCGAGGCGGCCCGTGCGCTTCGCCAGGCCGATGCGACGGAACTTGCCCGACAGCAGGATCGCGCGGTGGCCGGGGGAGTGCATCCACATCCGCACGACTCGCCGGGCGCTGCGCCGGCCGCAGCGGCCGCCGAGCATCGCCAGCGTCTCGCCGAGGACGCGCGGGTTCGCATAGCGGCGGATGCGCGCGTCGAACGAGCCGCCGTCGCGGGAGGAGTGCGCGAAGAAGTTCGCGTCGAGCATCTCCCACGAGTGGTAGTCGGCCGCGCGACCGAGCCGGCGGTTGGCGCGGACCGGCGCGAGCCCGTAGCGGGCACGCTGGGCGTTGATGCCGCGGACCATGGCCTTCTCGCGCTTGTCCAGGCGCGCGGGGCCGGCGGCCGCTCCGGCGGGTAGTGCGAGCGCGACTGCGAGCAAGCAGCCGCAGGCGAACGTCAGCGATGCGACGGTGCGCATGAACCATCCCCCGAATCGTCCGGAGCTCCCCCGAGCTCCGGGTCGATGTCATCCGAGCCTGTCCGTGCGGGTCAGTACTGCTACCGAAATGCAGTCCGTCGCGGCGTGCGACCCTATCAGCGCACCTCGGTCGGAATGCGAGGTGGGTTAAGACAAATCACCCGTTCCTCCCCCCTTCGTTGTCACCCAGCTGACAATCAAGGCCCTTGGCCACCACTTCGCAACAGGAATTGCGCGCCGGACGCCCCACGCGCGCCCGCGTAAGGCGCATCCGTGACCGCCTCCGAGAGCTCTACGGCCGCCCCGCGGCCCCGCCGCACGGCCACGGCCTCGACGAGCTGATCCTCACCGTCCTCAGCCAGTCGACCAACGATCGCAACCGCGACGTCGCGTTCCTGCGGCTGCGCGACCGCTTCGCGAGCTGGGAGCAGGTCCGCGACGCGCCGAACGCCGAGGTCGAAGAGGCGATCCGCCCCGGCGGGATCTCCAAGGTCAAGTCGGTCCGCATCCAGGAGATCCTGCGCGCACTGCCGGATCCGCTCGACGGCCCGCACCTGCGCGACCAGGACTTCCTCGTCTCGCTGCCGGGCGTCGGCCGCAAGACGGCGGCCTGCGTGCGGCTGTTCGCGTACGGCGAGCGCGACGTGCCGGTCGACACCCACGTCTCGCGCGTCGGCACGCGCCTCGGCCTGTTCCGCGAGGGCGCGCCGTTCCTGGAGATGCACGACGAGATGCTCGCGCTCACGCCGCGCGGGCAGGAGCTCGAGCTGCACGTCAACCTGCTCCGCCACGGCCGGCGCACCTGCCACGCGCGCCGCCCGCAGTGTGAGGAATGCGCACTGTTGAGGATGTGTCCGACCGGCTACAATCTGCGTCACGCAGACTGAGATCTTTTAGAGGAGCACATCACATGGCAAAGACGATCGGGATTGACCTCGGCACCACGAATTCGTGCATGGCCGTCCTCGAGGGCGGCGAGCCGACGGTCATCGAGAACGCCGAGGGCGGGCGCACTACCCCGTCCGTGGTCGCCTTCACGCCGGGCGGCGAGCGCCTGGTCGGCACCGTCGCCAAGCGGCAGGCGGTGACCAACCCCACCAACACCGTCTTCTCGATCAAGCGCTTCATGGGCCGCAAGGAGTCCGAGGTGCACGAGGAGGAGGCGATCGTCCCGTACACCGTCACGGCCGGCCCCGGTGGCGACGCCCGCGTCGACGCGGGCGGCAAGCAGTACTCGCCGCCGGAGATCTCGGCGATGATCCTGCAGAAGCTCAAGCAGGCGGCCGAGGACTATCTGGGCGAGAAGATCACCGAAGCGGTGATCACCGTGCCGGCGTACTTCAACGACGCCCAGCGCCAGGCCACCAAGGAGGCGGGCGAGATCGCCGGACTCAACGTCCTGCGCATCGTCAACGAGCCCACCGCGGCCGCCCTGGCGTACGGGCTCGACAAGGGTTCCAAGGAGCAGACCGTCCTGGTCTTCGACCTCGGTGGTGGCACGTTCGACGTGTCGCTGCTCGAGCTGGCCGAGGGCGTCATCGAGGTGAAGTCCACCAACGGCGACAATCACCTCGGCGGCGACGACTGGGACGAGCGCATCATCGACCACCTGGTCAAGACGTTCCGCGGCCAGCATGGCATCGACCTGTCGCAGGACAAGATGGCGATGCAGCGGCTACGCGAGGCGGCGGAGAAGGCGAAGATCGAGCTCTCCGCGGCCACCACGACCAACATCAACCTGCCCTACATCACCGCCGGGCAGGCCGGGCCGCTGCATCTGGACATCAGCCTGTCGCGGGCCGAGTTCCAGCGCATGACGCAGGACCTCCTCGACCGCACCAAGGCCCCGTTCGAGCAGGCCATCAAGGACGCCGGTGTCAAGGTCGCCGACGTCGACCACGTGATCCTCGTGGGCGGTTCGACGCGGATGCCGGCCGTCTCCGACCTGGTCAAGCAGCTCACCGCCAAGGAGCCCAACAAGGGCGTCAACCCCGACGAGGTCGTCGCCGTCGGCGCCGCCCTGCAGGCCGGCGTGCTCAAGGGCGAGGTCAAGGACGTCCTGCTGCTGGACGTGACGCCGCTGTCGCTGGGCATCGAGACCAAGGGCGGCATCTTCACCAAGCTGATCGAGCGCAACACCACCATCCCGACCAAGCGCTCCGAGGTCTTCACCACGGCCGACGACAACCAGCCGTCCGTGCTGATCCAGGTCTTCCAGGGCGAGCGCCCGATGGCGGGCGACAACCGCACGCTCGGCAAGTTCCACCTCGTCGGCATCCCGCCCGCACCGCGCGGCATGCCGCAGGTTGAAGTGACCTTCGACATAGACGCGAACGGCATCGTCAACGTCTCCGCGAAGGACATGGGGACGGGGCGCGAGCAGAAGATAACCATCACGTCGAGTTCGGGTCTGTCGAAGGACGAGATTGACAAGATGATGCGCGAGGCCGAGTCGCATTCGGCCGACGACGCGCGCAAGCGCGAAGAGGTCGAAGCGCGCAACCGTCTCGACGGACTCGTCTGGCAGATAGACAAGACCTTCAACGAGAACAAGGAGAAGCTCGACGGCGCAACGCAGACGCAGGTCGAGACGGCCGTGGCCGACGCGAAGAAGGCCCTCGAAGAGGGCGGGGTTGACCGCCTGAACAACGCCTTCAACAACCTCCAGACCGCTTCGCACAAGCTGGCCGAGGCGCTCTACCAGGGCGGCGGCGCGCAGGGCGCGGCGGGCGGCGAGGAGCAGGCCAACGCGGCGGGCGCCTCCACGGGCGCGGCCGGCGGCGGCTCGGCGGCGGGCGGCGACGACAACGTCATCGACGCCGAGTACGTCGACGTTGAC
>DATDKF010000288.1:0-11462 GCA_036520135.1 Solirubrobacteraceae bacterium | reverse complement strand
TCGCGCAGGCGCTGCCACAGGGGCTCGTCCATGACCGCGGCGATGTGGTCGGCGAGCTCGTGGAGCACCGGGTTGCCGGTCAGCGCGGCGATGCGCTGGTGGAAGCGGCGGTCGCAGTCGTTCCAGGCGTCGCCGTCGGCGTCCTCCATCGCGGCGAGCAGGAACTCGATCTCGGCGTCGGCCCCGCCGCGTTGGGCGGCGAGGCGCGCGACGGCGGGCTCGAGCAGCGCGCGCGCCTCCAGCAGGTCGGACGGGCTCGAGTCGTGGCTCTCACGGGTGCGCTGGTCGGCGCCGGCCGCCACGAACGAGCCTGAGCCGGGCCGCGTCTCGATCATCCCGGCCACCTGCAGGGAGGCGATCGCCTCGCGGACCGACGCGCGGCCGACCTCGAGGCGGCGTGCGAGGTCGCGCTCCGAGGGCAGCCGCTCGCCGGGGGCGAACCGGCCGGCGCGGATGTCGGCGGCGATCCGGTCGGCGACGTGCTCGTAGCGCTGTCGCAGCGTGAGCGGGGCAAGATTGGTCTGGTCGGCGGACAACATTGGTTCGGTGGAAGAACCAGTAAGGTACACGCCATGGCGCTCACCTTCAACTCCGTCGATCCCCGCACCGGCGAGGCGGGCCCGAGCTTCACCGAAGCGACGCCCGAGGACGTCCGCGCCGCCGCCGCGGCCACCGCGGCCGTCCACCGGTCCGGCGCGCTGCGCGACCGCGCCAAGCGCGCCGCCCTGCTGCGCGGCGCCGCCGCCCGCCTGCGCGCGGCCGGAGACGAGATCGTCGCCGTCGCCGAGACCGAGACCGGCCTGCCCGAGGCCCGTCTGCGCTCCGAGCTCGAGCGCACGGCCGGCCAGCTCGAGGCGTTCGGCGCGATCGTCGACGCCGGCGACGACGCCGAGGCGATCATCGACCACCCCGATCCCGACGCGATCCCGATCCCCAAGCCCGACGTGCGCCGCATGCAGGTGCCGCTCGGGCCCGTCGCGGTGTTCGGCGCGTCCAACTTCCCGCTTGCGTTCTCGACCGCCGGCGGCGACACCGCGTCGGCGCTCGCCGCCGGCTGCCCGGTGATCGTCAAGGGCCACCCGTCGCATCCGGGGACCGGCGAGGTCGTCGCGCGCGAGCTGCGCGCCGCGGTCGCCGACGCCGGCCTGCCCGACGGCACGTTCGCCAACCTGCCGGCCGCCGGCGTCGAGGTCGGCGAGGCGCTCGTCGACGCGCCCGAGATCGCCGCGGTCGGCTTCACCGGCTCGTTCAACGGCGGCAAGGCGATCTTCGACCGCGCCGCCCGCCGCCCCGTCCCGATCCCCGTCTATGCCGAGATGGGCTCGATCAACCCGATCGTCGTCACCGAGGCGGCGCTGCGCGCCCGCGCGGACAAGATCGCCGAGGGCCTGGCCGCGTCGGTCTCGAACTTCGGCGGCCAGCTGTGCACAAAGCCGGGTGTGGTGTTCGTCCCGGCCGGCGAGGCGGGCGACGCGTTCGCCGCCGACCTCGCCGCGCGGCTCGACGCCGTCGGGCCGTCGGTGCTGCTCAACGAGCGCCTGCGCGACGCGCTGCGCGAGGCGGTCGGTCGCCTCGCCGCGCGGCCCGAGGTGCGCCCGCTCGGCAGCGCCGCGCCCGCCGACGGGCCGGGCTTCCGGCACCAGCCGGCGGCCTACGAGGCGCCGGCCGCCGCCGCCGGCGACGAGCTCTTCGAGGAGCACTTCGGCCCGGTCGTGCTGCTGCTGCGCCACGCGTCGCGCGAGGAGCTGCTGGCCGCGCTCGACCACATCGACGGCCAGCTCAGCGGCACGCTGCACGCCGAGAGCGGCGAAGACGTGCAGGACATCACCGCCGCGCTCGCCGACCGCGTCGGGCGCGTCGTGTTCGACGGCTTTCCGACCGGCGTCGCCGTCACGTACGGCATGCACCACGGCGGCCCGTTCCCGGCGACGACGAGCGCGCCGCACACGTCGGTGGGCATGACCGCGGTGCACCGCTTCACCCGCCCGATCGCGTTCCAGGACGCGCCGCCCGAGGCGCTGCCGCCGGAGCTGCGGGAGGACAACCCGCTCGGCATCCGCCGCCGCGTCGACGGCGTCCCCCGCTAGTGGACGGGTCCACTAGATCGGGTTCGAACCCGGCCGGCGGGTGTACTCTTCGGTGGTGATGACGGCCCACCGCTGATTCAGCCCGCGCTGCCGAGCTCCGCCTCGGTCGGTCGCCCCTGCTCTCAGTCGTGTGTTTCGAAGGAGTCGTCATGTCCGCAGTGCAAGTCGTCCAGCTCCGCAAGGAGTTCACCCGAAGGAAACGCCCGCCGGTCGTCGCGCTCGACGACGTCACGCTCACGATCGCGCGCGGCGAGTGCGTCGCCGTGCTCGGCCAGAACGGCTCGGGCAAGTCGACACTCGTGCGCCTGCTCTCGACGCTGCTGCTGCCCGACGGCGGCTCCGCGCGGGTGTTCGGCCACGACGTCGTGCGCGATGAGCGCGCGGTGCGCGGGATCGTGAACCGCGTCTCGGTCGAGGCGTCGTTCTTCAAGAAGATGTCGGCGGCGGAGAACCTCTCGTACGCCGCGCGCTTCTACGGCCTCGGCCCGCGCCAGACGCGGCAGCGGATACCGGAGATCCTCGAGCGCGTCGGCTTCCCGGCCGACCGCGCGTCGGCGCCGATGGAGGACCTCTCGCGCGGCATGCAGCAGAAGGTCGCGCTCGCGCGGGCGCTGCTGACGTCGCCGACCCTGCTGCTGCTCGACGAGCCGACCACGGGCCTGGACCCGCGGGCCAAGCTCGAGGTGCAGGCGTTCATCCGCGAGATGCGCCGGCGGCATGACACGACGACGCTGCTGTGCACGCACGACATGGCCGAGGCGGAGACGCTGGCCGACCGCGTCGGGATCCTCGACGGCGGCCGGCTGCTCGCGCTCGAGCCGGCGCCGGCGCTCAAGCGCCGCTACCGCACCGACTCGCTCGAGGCGGCGTTCCTGGCCGCCACCGGCCGCGAGTTCGAAGACGAGGAAGAAGAGGAGGCGGCGTGATGGGCGCAGTGAGGCTGCAGGCGATCGCGCTCGCCGGCGTCGTCGAGCGCAACGCCTACCTGGTCAAGCGCTACGGCCTGTGGGAGCTCGCGTTCTTCGTATGGACGATCGCCAACACGCTCACGATCGTGTTCATCGCCGACGGCGTCGAGGCGTCCGGCGGCACGCTCGACGTCGAGCGCCAGACGACGATCCTGCTGATCGGCGCGGTGATCTGGTCGTACCTGGGGATCGTGTTCGAGATCCTCACCGAGACCGTCGCGTGGGAGCGCTGGGAGGGCACGATCGAGTACACGTTCATGGCGCCGCTGTCGCGCGCCGTGCACCTGCTCGGGATGGGCGCCTTCGCCGTGCTCTACGGGGTGATCCGCACCGCGGCGCTGTTCGCGGTCGTCGCATTGTTCTTCGGCCTGAGCTTCCCGGACGCGGACTTCCTCGCGGCGATCGTGCTGCTCGCCGTGGCGTCGGTCTCGTTCGTCGGCATCGGCATGATCACCGCGGTGCTGCCGCTGATCTCGCCCGAGAAGGGCGCGCAGCTCGGCTTCATCGCCCAGGGCATGCTGCTGGTCGTCTCCGGCGTCTACTACCCGGTGTCGGTCATGCCGGGGTGGATGGAGTGGCTGGCGCAGCTCTCGCCCGCGACCTACGCGCTCGAGGGCATGCGCGCGGCGGTGCTCGACGGCAAGGGCCTCGGCGAGCTGGGCGGCGACCTGTGGCCGCTGGCGATCCTCGGCGTCGTCGCGATCCCGCTCGGCCTCGCGGTGTTCCGCGCCGGCGAGCGGTACGCCAAGCGCCATGGCAAGCTCAAGCGCAGCGGGTAATCCGGCTACCGTTTAGGACGATGCCCGCCCAGGCCTACGCCGGCAAGGAATGCGTCTGCCAGTTCCGCAAGGGGACGTGCGATCAGACGTGCGTGCAGGGAATGCTCGACACGCCGTTCTACATCGCGTGCCTGCGGCTGACCGGGCGGCGCTGCCTGGTGGTCGGCGGCGGCGAGATCGGGCTCGAGAAGGTCGAGGGCCTGCTGGCCTGCGACGGCCGCGTCGTGCTGGTGGCACCCGACGCGGTGCCGGAGCTGCGCGAGCTGGCCGCCGAGGGCTCGATCGAGTGGGTCCGGCGCGAGTACGCGCCGGGCGACCTCGAATCGACGTTCATCGCGATCGCCGCGACCGACGACACCGACGTCAACATCCGCGTCTACGAGGACGCCGAGCGGCGCGCGATGCTCGTCAACGTCGTCGACGTGCCGCCGCTGTGCAACTTCATCCTGCCGGCGATCGTCCGCACCGGGCCGCTGGCGATCGCGATCTCGACCGCGGGCGCCTCGCCGGCCCTGGCCAAGCGGATCAAGCGCCAGATCGCGGACGAGTTCGGCGAGCCTTACGCGCGGCTGGCCGTCCTGCTCAACGACGCCCGCGGCTGGGCGAAGGCGACGCTGCCGACCTATCAGGACCGCAAGGCGTTCTTCGAGGGCATCGTCAACGGCGAGCCCGACCCGATCGAGCTGCTGCGGGCCGGCGACGAGGCGGCCGTCCTGGAGCTGATCGTTGCCGCGCAGCGCGAGCACGCTCCCGCCGCGGCCTGATCGGCCCGATAACGAATCCGTCTTGGAAGCGCGGCCCGGCGGCGGCCACAGTGCAAGGCATGCCGATCGACACCACCGACGCTCGCTTCACCGCCGACGTCCTCGAATCCGATGCTCCGGTCGTGGTCGACTTCCACGCCGTCTGGTGCGCCCCCTGCCGAGTCATGAGCCCGATCCTCGCCGAGATGGAGCAGGAGCGCCCGGACGTGCGCTTCGTAAAGGTCGACACCGATGAGAACCAGGAGACCGCCGTGAAGTACGGCGTGCTCTCGATGCCGACGCTGATGGTCTTCCGCGGCGGCGAGCCCGTGCTCAAGCTGATCGGCGCGCGCCGCAAGTCACGCCTCACCGCCGAGCTGGAGGGCGTGCTCTAGCCGCTCGGCGAGCAGGCGGCCGGCAGGCGTGAGCTCGCCGGCCGCCAGCAGCGACAGCGCGTGCCGCGGGGCCGGCTCGACCAGCGCCGCCACGGCGACCGACGCGCCCGGCACCTGCAGCCACGACGCCGGCACGAGGCTGACGCCGAGCCCGGCGTTGACGAGGAACCGCACGGTCGCCGGGTCTCCCACCTCGAGCAGCGGGACCGGGCTGAAGCCCCTGTCCTGGCACGCGGCCATCACCGTCTCGCGCAACGCCGTGCCCGGCTCGGCGAGCACGAACGGGCGGCCGCGCAGGTCCTCGAGCGCAACCGCGACGGCCGTGAACGGCTCGTCCGGCCCGCTGATCGCACGCAGCGGCTCGCTGCCGAGCGGGGTGACCGCGATGCCCTCGGCCGTCTCGGCGCCGAGGGCGAGCACGCCGAGGTCGACCGCCCCGCGGCGCAGCAGTCCCAGCACCTCGGTCGCCGACGCGTGGCGCAGGGCGAGCCGCACGCCCGGGTGCTCGCGGTGGAACTCGGCCAGCAGCTCGGGCAGCCGCAGCGCGTCGGCCGTCGTGGCGGCGACGCGCACCGCGCCGCGCACGACGCCCGCGTGCGCGTCCATCTCGCCGCGCGCCTCGGCCGCCTCGGCGAGGATCCGCTCCGCGCGCACGAGCAGGTCCTCGCCGGCGGGCGTGAGCTCGACGCCGCGGCTCGTGCGCCGCAGCAGCGCGACCCCGAGCTCGGCCTCGAGCTGTCGCACCTGCCGCGAGAGCGCGGGCTGCGTGACGTACGCGGCCTCCGCGGCGCGCCCGAAGTGGCGGTGGCGCGCGACCGCGACGAAGTACTCGAGCTGACGGAGCTCCACAGTCGCAATCTACGATGCGACTCATCCGCACCGCCGTCCTCACGATCTCGACGTCCGTCTCGCGCCGTGAGGCGGAGGACCTCTCGGGCCCGGCGCTCGCCGCTGCGGCGGAGGCAGCCGGCTGCGAAGTGGTGGCGATGGAGGTCGTGCCCGACGACTTCGGGCTGATCGAGGATCGCCTGCACCACTTCGTCGACAGCGGCGCCGACCTGATCTTCACGACCGGCGGGACGGGGCTCACGCCCGACGACATCACGCCCGAGGCGACGCGCGCGGTGATCGACCGCGAGGCGCCCGGCTTCGCCGAGGCGATGCGCGTCGAGGGCGCGCGGCACACGCCGCTCGGGATCCTCACGCGCGGCGTGTCGGGCATCGCCGGCCGCACGCTGATCGTCAACTTCCCCGGCTCCCCGAAGGCGATCGACCAGCTGTTCGGCGTGCTCGCCCCCACGCTGGGCCACGTCGTGCAGACGCTGCGCGGCGACTCGTCGCACCATGGCCGTCGCCGCTGACGGCCCGGCCGTCGCGCTGCGCAACCTCGGGCGGGCCTACGGGGAGCGGATCGCGCTGGCGGGGGTGACGCTGGAGCTGCCGCGCGGCGCCACGCTCGCGGTGTTCGGCGCCAACGGCGCCGGCAAGACGACGCTGCTGCGCGTGCTGGCGACGCTGCTGCGCCCGCACGCGGGCGACGCGGTCGTGCTCGGCGCGCGGCTGCCGCGCGAGGCCTGGGCAGTGCGCGGGCGGATCGGCCTGCTGGCACACGAGCCGCTGCTGTACCGCGACCTCTCGGCGCGCGAGAACCTGCGCTTCCACGCCACGCTGCACGGCCTCGACGGCGACGCGCGGGCGACCGAGCTGCTCCACGCGGTCGGGATGGACCGGCGGGCGGGCGAACCGGTCAGCTCGCTGTCGCGCGGGATGGCGCAGCGCGTGGCGATCTGCCGCGCGGTGCTACACGAGCCCGAGCTGCTGCTGCTCGACGAGCCGCTCGCCAACCTCGACCCCGGCGCGGCCGGCGCGGTCGCGCCGCTGATCGGCCACGCGAGCGGCGCGGCGCGCGTGCTGATCTCGCACGACGTCGAGCTCGGGCTCGCCGAGGCCGACCTCGTGCTCGGGCTGCGGGCCGGTCGCGCGGAGATCCTCGCGCCGGTCGCCGACGTGCGGCCCGAGGACGTGCGAGGGCTGTACCGGTGATGCGCGCCGCCCGTGCCGTGGTGCGCAAGGACGTGCTGGTCGAGCTGCGGACCGGCGAGGCCGTGCCGGCGATGCTGCTGTTCAGCGTCTCGACGTTCGTGTTGTTCCACTTCGCCATCGACCGGCGCTCGGTGGCGGGCGACTTGGCGGCGGGCGTGCTGTGGGTGACGCTGCTGTTCGCGGCCGTGCTGGGGATCGTGCGCCTGTTCGTCGCCGAGCGCGAGCAGGGCGGGTTCGACGGCTTCCTGCTCGCCCCCGTGGACCGCACCGCGCTGCTCCTCGCCAAGGCGACGGTGCTGTTCGGCTTCCTCGCCGCCGTCGAGCTGGCGGCCGTGCCGGCGTTCGCGATCCTGCTGCTGGGGCCGTCGCCGTGGGACGCCGTACCGGAGCTGGTGGCGGTGCTCGTGCTGGCCGACATCGGCATCGCCATCGTCGGCACGCTGGTCGGCGCGATCGGCATCCAGGCCCGCACGCGCGAGGTGATCGTGCCGATCCTCGCGTTGCCGCTGATGATCCCGCTGGCCATCGCCGCCTCGCGCGCCACGTCGCCGCTGCTGCTCGAGGCGGGGGCCGAGGGGGTTCCCGGCCGCTGGCTGCTGGTGCTCGGCCTCTATGATCTCGTGTTCGGCCTGCTCGCCTTCGCGGTCTTCGATTTCCTGCTGGAGGATTAGCCAGACGTGTTCGCCCGAGGGCTCAAGCCCCTCTCCATCGCCTCCGTCGTGCTGATCTGCGGCGCCTTCGCGCTGGTGTTCTTCTACGCCCCGAACGACGCCGACCAGGGCTTTATCCAGAAGATCTTCTACCTGCACGTGCCGCTGGCGATCGTCGCCCTGTGCGGGTTCGTGGCCGGCGGTGTCTGGGGGATCCGGTTCCTGCGCACCGGCGACCGCGCGCATGACCTGCGCTCCTACGTGTCGATCCACATGTCGCTGATCCTCGCCGTCGCCGCGCTGATCACCGGCTCGATCTGGGCCAAGGCGTCGTGGGGGCACTGGTGGGTGTGGGACGAGCCGACGCTCGTCTCGTTCCTGATCGTGTTCCTGCTCTACGCCTGCTACCAGCCGCTGCGGTTCGCGATCGAGGACCCGGAGCGGCAGGCGCGCACCGCAGCGGTGTTCTCGATCATGGGCGGCGCGTTCGTGCCGCTGAACTTCATCGCCGTCCGCACCGCCTCGAACTACGTCCACCCGCACGTGCTGGGCACCACCGGCGGGTCGATGCCGGGCGAGATGCGGCTCACGTTCCTCGTCTCGCTCGTGGCGATGGCCGTGCTGTTCGTGACGCTGTGGAAGTACGAGCTGACGTCCAAGCAGGCGTCGATGCAGCTGCGCGCGCTCAAGCGCCGGCTGGCCGACGAGGACGACCCGTGGATCCCGGCCGGGCGCAGCGCGGCGCCCCAGCAGCTGTGATCGCCGCGACGCCCGCGCTCCCGCTCGACGACGCCGGCCCATACGTCGCCGCCGCCTACCTCGTCTTCCTCGCGCTGATCCTCATCTACGTCGCGATCATGGCCTCCAAGCTCGCGCGCATCTCGCGCGAGCTGCTCGAGGTCGCCGAGCTCGTCGAGCGGCGCAACCGCCGGGCCGCCGCCGCCGACGAGGCGCCGGCGGAGGAGACGGTGCCGCGATGAGCGAGCTGCTCGCGCTCGGCGCCTCCCACAAGACCGCGCCGCTGTCCGTGCGCGAGCGGATCGCGCTCACCGACAACGCGGCCGAGCCGCTGCTGCACGAGCTCGTCGCCCACGAGGCGATCGGCGAGGCGGTGGCGCTCTCCACCTGCAACCGCACCGAGCTGTACCTGATGGTCTCGGACCCCGTCGAGGCCGAGTCGGCGGTGCTCGCGCTGCTCGCGCGGCGCGCCGGCATGCGGCCGACCGAGCTGTTGGACGGCATCTACGCGCTGCGCAACTGCGATGCGGCACGGCACCTGTACCGGGTCTCGAGCGGCCTGGAGTCGATGATCGTCGGCGAGGCCGAGGTGCAAGGGCAGGTCAAGCGCGCGTACGAGGCCGCGCTGGCCGCCCGCACCACGGGGCCGATGACGAACAAGCTGTTCCGCGCCGCGCTCGTCACCGGGAAGCGCGTGCGCACCGAGACCGCGATCTCGGCCGGCCGCGCGAGCGTCGCCTCGGTCGCGGTCGACGCCGCGCAGGACGCGCTCGGCGACCTCACCGCGCGCCACGTGCTGCTGATCGGCGCCGGCGAGACGGCGGAGCTGACCGCGCGGGCGCTGCACGACCACGGCGTCACGACGATGTTCATCGCCAACCGCCGGCGCGACCGGGCGATCGCGCTCGCGCAGCAGTTCGGCGGCGCTTCGGGCTCGTTCGACGCGCTGCCCGCCGAGCTCGCGCGCGCGGACATCGTCATCTCCTCCACGTCCTCCCCGCACGCGCTGCTCGGCGCCGAGGAGCTGGCGCTCGTCAACGGCGAGCGGCACGGCCGGCCCCTGCTGCTCGTGGACCTCGCGGTGCCGCGCGACATCGACCCGGCGTGCGCGGAGCTGCCCGGCGTGACGCTGCTCGACATCGACGGCCTCCAGGCGCAGGTGCGCCGCCACATCTCGGTCCGCCAGGCCGAGGCGCGGAGCGCCGAGGGCATCGTCGAGGAGGAGATCCAGTCGTTCGCCGGCTGGCTCGGCTCGCTCGAGGTGCTGCCGACCGTGACCGCCCTGCGCGAGCGCGGCGACCAGGTCGTCGCCCAGGTGCTCGCCGAGAACGAGGGCCGCTGGGAGGCGCTCGGCGAGCGCGACCGCCGCCGCGTGGAGGCGCTCGCCCGCGCGATCGCCAATCGCCTGCTGCACGAGCCGACGCTGCGCGTGAAGGGCCTCGACGCCGCCCACCGCCACGCGCGCCTGCAGCTGCTGCGCGAGCTCTTCGGGCTCGAGGACGCGGCGGCTGCCGAGGCGGCGGAGCAGCCCGCCGAGGTCCGCCGGCTGCGGCCCCGTTGACCGCGGCCGCCCTGCGGATCGGGACGCGCGGCAGCGCGCTCGCGCTGGCGCAGGCGCGCTCGGTGGCGCAGCAGCTGCCGACCCCCACCAAGCTGGTCCCCGTTACGACCGCGGGCGACGTCGACCGCGCGCGCGGCGACAAGTCCCGCTGGGTCGGCGCCCTCGAAACGGCGCTGCTGGCGGGCGCGATCGACCTCGCGGTGCACTCGGCCAAAGATGTGCCGAGCGAGCTCGCGGACGGGACGGCGCTGGCGGCGGCGCCGCGGCGGGCCGACCCGCACGACGTGCTGGTCGGCGAGCGCGCGCTCGCGCACGTGCGCGAGGGCGCGCGCGTGGGCACGAGCGCGGTGCGCCGCCGCGCACAGCTGCTGGCGGTGCGGCCGGACCTCGAGCTGTGCGAGCTGCGCGGGAACGTCGACACCCGGCTGGCCAAGCGCGCGGCCGGTGAGGTCGACGTCCTCGTGCTCGCCGGCGCCGGGCTCGACCGCCTGGGTCGCCGCCACGAGGCGGGCGCCACGCTGCTCGGCGACGTGTTCGTCCCCGCCCCCGGGCAGGGGGTGATCGCCGTGCAGGCGCGCACGGGGAGCGCCGCCGCCGAGGTCGCCGTCGCTGCCGGTCATGCCCGCACCATGGCATGGCTTTCCGGCGAACGGACGGTCGTGCGTGAATTGTTTGCCAGTTGTCACACCCCTGTGGGAGTGCACGCGGATTCCGCGCGGATTCGCGGCTTCGCGGGCCTGCCGGACGGCTCGCAGTGGCTGATCGACGAGGTCGCGATCGCCGACGGCGACATCGAGGCCGCCGCGCGCGAGCTCGCCCGCCGGATGCTCGCGGCCGGCGTCGCCGACCTGCTGCGCGACGCCGAGGCGATGGCGGCGCGATGACCGGCACGGTCTACCTCGTCGGCGCCGGCCCTGGCGACCCGGGCCTGCTGACCGTGCGCGCGGTCGAGCTGATCGCCGCCGCCGACGTCGTGCTCTACGACCGGCTGATCCCGCCCGAGGCGCTCGCGCACGCGCGCGCGGACGCCAAGGTCGTGTACGTCGGCAAGGAGGGCGAGGGCCCGCAGTTCCCGCAGGACGACACCCACGCGCTGCTGCTCGAGCACGCGCGCGCCGGGCGCACCGTCGTGCGGCTCAAGGGCGGCGACCCGTTCGTGTTCGGCCGCGGCGGCGAGGAAGCGCTCGTGCTGGCCGACGCTGGCGTGCCGTTCGAGGTCGTGCCGGGCGTGACGGCGGGTGTCGCCGCGCCCGCGTACGCCGGCATCCCGGTCACGCACCGCGAGGTGGCGAGCGGCGTCGCGTTCGTCACCGGCCACGAGGATCCGGCCAAGCCCGGGTCGGCGATCGACTGGCCGGCGCTCGCGCGCTTCCCGGGGACGCTCGTCTTCTATATGGGCGTGCGCACGCTGCCCCGGATCGCCGAGCGGCTCGTGGCCGAGGGCCGCTCGCCGGACGAGCCGGTCGCGGTCGTGGAGCGCGGCACGCTGCCCGGCCAG
>DATDKF010000287.1:0-8248 GCA_036520135.1 Solirubrobacteraceae bacterium | reverse complement strand
AGGCGGCGGCGGTCGCCCACCGGCACCGCCTCAATTAGCAGCCTCAGAGCTGATCGATGACGATGTGCGCGCGCGGCTCCGACGCGCGCCCGTCCCGGACGGAGAGGTCGAGGCCGAGCAGCGCGAAGCCCTTCGGCCCTTGGATCGCGCGCCGGATCGCCTGCGCGGCGCGGCGGCCGACCACCACCCCCACGGGCCGGGCGCTGCCGGTCGCGATGCGGAACGTCGTGCGGCCGATCGCGGCGCCGCGGCGGCGGCGAGGGCGGCGGCGATCACTCGGCCGCCGGCGCCGCGTCGCCCGGTGGCGCCTGCGCGGTCCCGCCGTCACTGCCGGTCTCGGCGATCCGGCTGCGCAGCCGGTCGCGGATCTCGTCCGGCTCGTAATCGCTCTGGATGCGCGTCTTGCGAGCGACGACGGCGCCGGTCGCGGCGACCCCGGCGGCGCCGGCGAGCCCGAGCAGCTTCCAACGCGTCTTCATCGGTGGGCGTACCTTACGCGCCGTGGACGAGTCCGTGTTGAGCCTCGACGAGGCGGTCGCCACCGCGTCGACGGGCGACATCTGGCTGTTCCGCGGCCGCTCGATTGCCGATCGCGCGATCCAGGCCGTCACCAACAGCCCCATCAACCACGTCGGCATGGCGGTCGCGCTCGACGACATGCCGCCGCTGATGTGGCACGCCGAGCTCGGCCGCTCGCTGCCCGACGTGTTCAGCGGCGAGCACCGGCGCGGCGTGCAGCTGCACATCCTGCGCGACGCGGTCACGACCTGGGACACCAAGTACGGCCAGCGCGCGTGGATGCGCCAGCTCCACGGCGAGATCACCAAGGAGCACGAGGACAAGCTGCTCGAGGTCATCGAGCAGATGGACGGCAAGGGATTTCCGACGACCGTCGGGCTCGCCGGCCAGTGGGTCACCGGGCGCGTGCGCCGCCGCGACGTCTCCAAGGAGACGATCTACTGCGCCGAGCTGCTCGCCGCCACCTACCAGCACATGGGCGTGCTTCCCAAGCGCCGGCCGCCGAGCTGGTACGACCCCGGCAAGTTCTGGAGTGGCGACCACATCGAGATGGCCGACGGCTTCTCGCTCGGCGAGGAGATTGCCATTCGCTGAACTCGCTCGGCGCCCGCCCGTAGCCCTTACCGTGAGGGGGATGGCGATCGTCGCGGCCGAGGGATTGGTCAAGACCTACGGCGCCGGCCGCGCCGCGCGGCGCGTGCTCGACGGCGCGGATCTCACGGTCGTGGCGGGCGAGGTGGTGGCGATCCTCGGGCGCTCGGGCTCGGGCAAGTCGACGCTGCTGCACCTGCTGGGCGGGCTCGACCGCGCCGACGCCGGGAAGATCACGATCGCCGGCGAAGTCGTGACCGGCGCGACGGAGAAGGAGCTCAGCGCGCTGCGACGGCGGCGGGTCGGGTTCGTCTTCCAGTTCTTCCACCTGCTGCCCGAGCTGACCGGCGAGGCGAACGTGCTGCTGGCGGGGCGCGTGCGGGGCGCGCTGCCCGAGGCCACGGAGCGTGGCCGCGACCTCGTCGACCGACTCGGGCTGCGCGACGTCGCCGACGCGCTCCCGAGCCGCCTCTCGGGCGGCGAGCAGCAGCGGTTCGCGATCGCCCGTGCGCTGGTCAACGACCCGGCGCTCGTGCTCGCCGACGAGCCGACCGGCAACCTCGACGTGCAGGCCGGCGGCGAGGTGCTGCGGCTGCTGCGCGCGGGGGCGGCCGAGGGTCGCGCGGTCGTGATGGTCACGCACGAGGCGGCGGCCGCCGCGATCGCCGACCGCGTGCTGACGCTGCGCGACGGGAGGCTCGTGGAGTGATCGCGCTCGCGCTCGCCGGCCTGCGGGCGCGGCGCTTCCGCACGCTGCTCGCCGCGGTCGGGGTGCTCGCCGCCTCGCTGGTCGTCGGCACGGCGGCGACGGTCGGGTACGGGCTCGCCACCGGGTTCGAGCGCGCGGCCGCCCAGGCCGACCTGCCCGACATCATCGCCCGCTTCGACGACGAGCCGGTCGACACGCTCGACGCGCGGGTGCGCGCGCTGCCCAACCTCGCGGCGCGCTCCTACCGCTGGGAACGCACCAACGTCGGGATCGAGGCGAACGGGCACTTCACGGGCCGCGGCGCGCTGCAGCTCGTCCTCGGCGGGCGGCGCGGCTACCAGATCCTCGACGGGCGCGACCTCGCGGGGCCGGACGACATCGTGGTCGAGCAGGGTCTCGCGCGCCAGTGGAACCTGCATGTCGGCGACACGGTGCGGACCGGGCCGCGCGTGCGCCGGCTCGTCGGGATCGCGTCCTCGCCGGACAACGTCGCCTACCCGCTCGCCGCCGCGCGCGTCTACGCGCTCGACCGCGACCGCGACGCGAACCCCAACATCGCGCTGCTGTGGCTCAACGACCGCTCGAAGGCCGACGTCACGCTGACGCAGGCGCGGTCGGTGTCGTTCGGCCTGGGGCGGCTCGAGTTCGTCACGCGCGAGGGCGTGCGCGTGCTGCTCTCCCAGGCCGCGGGGATCGTGATCTCGCTGCTCGTCGCGTTCTCGCTGGTCGCGCTGGTGGCGGCGGGCACGATGCTGGCCGCCGGCGCGGCGGCCGACGTGCAGCGGCGGCTCAGCGCGTTCGGCGTGCAGCGGGCGCTCGGGTTCTCGCCGGGGCGGATCGCGGGACTGCAGGCGGTCGAGGCGCTGCTCCTGGCGGTCCCCGCCGCGGCGGCCGGGATCGCGCTCGGGGCCGTGGCGGTGGCCGGGCCCGCGGCGCGGCTGCTGGCCGCGCTGAACGAGCGCCCACCGGGCTGGGCGCTGCTCGGGCCGCTTGCGCTCGCGCTGGTGGTCGTCGTCGCGATCGTCGTAGCGGCGGCGACGTGGCCGGCATGGCGGGCGGCGCGCCGCCCGCCCGCGCAGATCCTGCGCGGCGGCGACCTCGCCGAAGCGCCGCGGCGCGCTTCGGGCGGCGGGCTGGCCGCGCTCGGCGCGCGCTTCGCGACGGCGGCGCGCGGCCGCTGGCTGGCGGCGGTGGCGACGATCGGCGTCTGCGCCGCCGTGGTGACGCTGATGCTGGCGCTCGCTTCGCTGCTCGAGCGCCTCCAGGACGATCCCGGCACGGTCGGCAAGCGCTACCAGCTCACCGCGCAGCTGCCGCCGTCGTCCGCCGGCGCCGTGCGCGCGATCCCCGGCGTGGCGGACGTCGGCGAGCGCTACGTGGTCGACGCGGCCGACTCGTTCCGGCTCGACAAGCCGTTCCGGCTCGTCGCCTATCCGGGCGACCACACGCGCTTCGAGGGGCCGCCGCTGGCGTCCGGGCGCCGGCTGCGCGGCCCCGGCGAGGTCGAGGTCGGGCTCGCGCTGGCCGACGCGCTCGGGCTGAGTCCCGGCTCGCCGCTCGCGGTCCAGCTGCCCGACGGCGGCGAGGTCCGCTTCCGCGTCGCCGGCGTCGTGCGCGCGCTCGAGAACAACGGCCGGATCGCCTGGGCCCGCCCCGACGCTTTGCTCCGTGAAACACGGGGTCTGACCCCCTTACTTGCGGTGCGGCTCGACGGTGGCGCCGATCGCGCGGCGGTCGAGCGGGCGCTGGAGGACCTAGGCGCGCCGCCGCAGCCGGTCGGCGGCTCAACCACGCGGAACGCGCAGTTCCTCGGCGTGCTGGCGGCGGTGCTGCGGGGCGTCGGGCTGGCGGTCGGGCTCGTGTGCCTGTATGCGCTGATGCAGGGGCTGGCGACGACCGCGCGCGAGCGGCGCGGGGCGGTCGCGCTGCTGCGGGCGTGCGGCGGCGACGGCGAGACCGTCGCGCTGGTGCTGGTCGGCGCGGCCGCGGCGGTCGCGCTGCCGGGAGCGGTGATCGGCGTGGTTCTCGAGGTCACCGTGCTCGGGCCGCTGGTGGCGCGGCTGGCGGCCGGCTTCGCGTCACTGCCGATCGCGCCCAGCCTCGGGCAGGTGCTGCTCGTCGTGGTGGGGCTGCTGGCGCTGGCGGCGCTCGCGACGTGGTTCGTCGCGCGGCGCGTGCTGCGCGAACCCGTCGTCCTGGGGCTGCGCGAGGAATGAGGCGCGCCGCCGTGATCCTGCTCGTGGCGCTCGCCGGCTGCGGCTCGGACGGGCAGGCCGCCGCGCCGGTGGCGACGTCGACCCTGCGGGCGACGCTCGTCGACCGCGACGGCGACGGCTTCCTCGAGCGCGGGCCGGGCGAGCCGCTGCGCGCGCGGGGCGCCGACGTGCGGCCGGGGCGCACGCTCGCCACGTTCGCCCAGCTCACCGACACGCACGTGCGCGACGAGGAGTCGCCGGCGCGGGCGCCGTTCCTCGATCGCCTCGGAGCGCCGGTCGACTCGACGTTCCGCCCGCAGGAGGCGTTCTCGACGCAGGTGCTCGACGCGGCGGTGCGCGCGCTCGACCGCGAGCGCCCGCAGGCGGTCGTCGTCACCGGCGACATCGTCGACTCGGCGCAGGAGAACGAGCTCGACATGGCGCTCGCGACGCTGCGCGGCGGCGTCGTGCATCCCGACAGCGGCGCCCGCGGCTACGACGGCGTGCAGGACGCATCGACGCCCGACCCGTTCTACTTCCGGCCCGACAACGACGCGCCGCGGCACCCGGGCGTGCTCGACGCCGCGCAGCGGCCGTTCCGCGCCGCCGGGCTGGACGCGCCGTGGTACCCGGCGATCGGCAACCACGACGTGCTCGTGCAGGGCGAGGTGCCGCCGACGCCGGCGATCGAGGACGTCGCGACCGGGAGCCGGATGGTCGTGGGGATCGACCCGCGCTTCCTGCCGCCGTTCCTGAGCGAGGCCGACGCCTCGTCGGCCGTCAACTCGCTGATCGCGCAGGGCGACGCGTTCGGGAGCAGCGAGACCGTGCCGGCCGACGCGCGGCGGCGGCACCTGAGCGCGGCGGAGATGGTCGGCCGGCTCGCCGCGGCGGCGGGTGTGAAGCCCGCCGGCCCGCGCCTCGACTACGCGTTCGACATCGGGCCGGACGTGCGCGGGATCGTGCTCGACACGGTGAACCGGGCGGGCGGGTCGCGCGGGCAGCTCACTCCCGCCCAGGTCGAGTGGCTGCGGCGGGAGCTGGGGCGGGCCGGCGCGCGCTGGATCGTCGTCTTCGCCCACAACCCGCTGGAGGCGACCGACGGCGGCGCGGCGGCGCTCGCCGCGCTCGACGCCGCGCCGCGGGTGGCGGCGGTGGTCGCCGGCAACCGCCATCGCAACACGATCGCGCCGCGCGACGGCTACTGGCTGATCGGGACCTCCTCGCTCGCCGACTTCCCGCAGCAGGCGCGGATGTTCCGGCTGCGCGAGGCGCCCGGAGGCGCCGTGCTCGAGACCTGGATGGTCGACCACGACGGGCGCGGGCTGGCCGGCGTGTCGCGCGAGCTGGCGTTCCTGGACGCTCAGGGCGGGCGCCCCCAGGGGTTTGCGGGGCGCGCAACCGACCGCAACGTGCGCCTGTTCGTGCAACCGTAGGGCCGATGGCCCCGCACGTCCGCCTCGGCGGCTTCTTCCTGCTCGCCGGCTCGATGCATTTCCTCCGGCCTCGCCCGTACGTCTCGATCGTCCCGGACGCGCTCCCGCGCAAGCGCGAGATCGTCTACGCGAGCGGGATCGCCGAGCTCGCCGGCGGCGCCGGCGTGCTGGTGCCGCGGACGCGGCGCGCGGCCGGCTGGTGGCTGATCGCGACGCTGATCGCGATCTTCCCGGCCAACGTCAACATGGCGGTCAACGCGGCGCGCTTCCGCGCCGTGCCCGAGCCGCTGCTGTGGGCGCGGCTGCCGCTGCAGGGGCTGTTGATCGGGTGGGTCTGGCGCGTGGCGCTGCGATGAACGCCCACGGCGCCGCGCTGCTCGACTGGCTGGCGTGCGCGTACGGCGGGCGCGAGCAGCGGGCGGCGCGCGTCGCCCGCGCGGCCGGCGACGGGCTGCTCGAGCGCGTCGCGTGGCTGGGGACCGCTGGGCACGTGCTCGACTTCGACGACACCTACCTGCCCGGCATCGCGCACCTGAGCGCGCCGACCGCTCCCGCCGCGATCGCGGTCGCGGCCGAGCTCGGCCTGTCGGTCGGCCACGTGCTCGACGCGCACGCCGCCGGGTTCGAGGCGATGGGGCGGCTGAGCCGCGCGCACCGGCTCTACGAGGGCGGCTGGCACCCGACCGCGGTGTGCGGTGCGGCGGGCGCGGCGCGGGCGGCGGCGCTGCTGCTCGAGCTCGACGAGGAGCGCACAAGTGCCGCGGAGCGGCTCGCGCTGCTGCAGGCCGGCGGGCTGCGCGCGGCGTTCGGGTCCGACGGCAAGTCGCTGCAGGTCGGGATGGCCGCGGCGGCGGGCGTGCAGGCGGCGCGGATCGCCGCCGGCGGCGCGGTCATCAGCGCCGGCGTGCTGGAGGCGCCGGACGGGTTCGCGGCGACCTTCGGCGCCGCGCGGGAGAGCGACGGCGGCGCGGCGGTCGAGCAGAACTGGATTAAGCCATGGCCGTGCTGCCTGATGAGCCACAGCGCGATCGAGGCGGCGACCCGCGCAGATCTCGGCGGCGGCGCCCCGATCGAGGTCGCTGTGCACCCGGTCGCGCGCCGCGCGGCGGCCTACGACGAGGTGGCCGACGGGCTGCAGGCGAAGTTCTCGATCCCGTACCTCGTCGCGTACGTGGCGCTACGCGGCGAGCCGGAGCCGGCCAGCTTCGACGGCGTCGACCCCGAGGTGCAGGCGCTGGCGCGCTCGCGCGTGCGGGTGGTGACCGACGAGGCGCTGCGGGAGGCGGAGGCGGTGATCGCCGTCGGGCGCGAGGTGGTCGCGCGGGTACCGGCCGCGCGCGGCTCGCCGGAGCGGCCGATGAGCGCGGACGAGCTCGCCGCCAAGTGCGCGCTGCTCGCCGGCGACCGGCTCGACGGCCTGCTCGAAGATCGCGACGCGCCGGCTCAGGCGCTGCTCGACGCGCTCGCCTGAAGCCGGGCGAGCACGTCGGCGTGCAGGGTCGGGTTGGCGGCGACCGCGCCGCGCCCGGCGGCGGGGACAGTCCCCTGCCGCAGTTAGGGACTGTCCCCACCGGAGTGCGGCGGGGACAGTCCCTGAGCTCAGGCGGCGGCGGGGACCGGCTCGATCTCGCCGCGCTGGGCTGCCTCGGCGTGCTCGCGCGACGCCTTGCCCGAGACCAGGACGATCGCGAGGACCGCGCCGGCGATCGCTATCCCGGCGCCGACCAGGAAGGCGCTCTGGAAGCCCTCGGTCAGCGCGATGTTCTGCGGCGTGCCGGACGCCGCGAGGTCGTCGATGCGGCTGTTCGCCACGGTGGCGAGGATCGCCAGGCCGAGCGCGCCGCCGATCTGCTGCGACGTGTTGATCAGGCCGGAGGCCAGGCCAGCCTCGTGCGGCTCGACGCCGCTGACGGCGGCGACCGTCATCGACACGAAGGCCAGGCCGAGGCCGACGGCAGCGAGCAGCGACGGGAACAGGACGTCGCCGACATAGCTGCCGTCCGGAGACACCTGGCCGAACCAGATGAGGCCGGCCGCGGTGATGATCAGGCCGGAGACGAGCACCGGCTTGAAGCCGAAGCGGGTCACGAGCCCGGCGGAGGCACCGGCGGTGATGATCAGCCCGACGGCCAGCGGGAGGTAGGCCAGGCCGGCCTCGAGCGCCGAGAAGCCGAGCACGTTCTGCATGTACAGCGAGATGAAGAAGAACATGGAGAACAGTGAGGCGGCGACCAGCACGGCCGACACGTTGATGCCGGTGATCGTCCGGATCCGGAAGATGCCGGGGAACGGGACCAGCGGGGCCTTCTGGCGCCGCTCGGTCACGTAGAACGCGGCGATCAGCGCGACCGCGATGGCGCTAAGGCCGAGCGTCTGCGTCGAGCCCCAGCCGGCGCTGTTGGCGTCGACCAGCGCGTACACGAGCAGCGACAGGCCGGCGGTGATCATCACCGCGCCGGCGACGTCGAAGTGGCGCTCGCCCTCATTACGCGACTCGGGCAGCAGCCGCGGCGCGAGGAACGCCGCGATGATGCCGATCGGCACGTTGACGAACAGCACCCACTCCCAGCCGGCCCACTCGGTGAGCATGCCGCCGAGCAGGACGCCGACGGCACCGCCCGAGCCGACCGCGGCGCCCCAGACGCCCATCGCCTTGTTGCGCTCAGAACCCTCGGCGAACAGCACGGTCACCAGCGACAGCGCGGCCGGGGAGAGCAGCGCGGCGCCGAGGCCCTGAACTGCGCGCGCGGCGACGAGCCAGCCCGCGCTCTGCGCGAGCCCGCCGGCCAGCGATGCGG
>DATDKF010000286.1:0-9101 GCA_036520135.1 Solirubrobacteraceae bacterium | reverse complement strand
GTCCTCGCCGCTGTACACGGTCTGCTCGAGTCCCGCCCGCTCGAGATCGAAGACGTGCGTTGTCTTACCCAGCAGCGCGGCGACGACGTCGTCAGGATCGAGGTCGACGTCGGTCGGCACTGGTGTTGTGAGCAAAACGACGAGCGGAAGATTCAGACCCGAGCAAGGAGAAAGCTGATCACCGCCCAGGCG
Source organism: Solirubrobacteraceae bacterium (assembly GCA_036520135.1). Classification (GTDB taxonomy): domain Bacteria; phylum Actinomycetota; class Thermoleophilia; order Solirubrobacterales; family Solirubrobacteraceae; genus DASSUW01. Next base: position 8,909 of record DATDKF010000286.1, on the reverse strand, counting down.
TATCGCCGACTGCAGCTTCCCGACCGTGCTCTCCATGTACATCGCCTGCCCTGGTGCCGCCATGAGTTTCTGGCGCTGCCGGGTTGTCGTGAAGTGCTTGACCTCCACGACGGCTCGATCCCCGGCCCGGTCAATCAGGTAGTCGAGAGGGCCTGGCGATCCGAGGGCGGGCTCGTAGGTCCAGAAGTAGCCGTTGAGGTCGCAGTACTTCTCGAAGAACAGGTCGCCGGGGGTCTTCGGATTGGCCATAGCCCGGGAGGAAACGGTGGCAGGTTCGGTCACGGAACACGACCCCCGCCCGACCCCGAGCGCCTACGCGCCATGCCCACATGCCTACAAAGACGACGAAAGCCCCGCATTAGCAGGGCTGTCGCCTGAAGCCGACGCCCGGACTCGAACCGGGGACCCCTTCATTACGAGTGAAGTGCTCTACCAACTGAGCTACGTCGGCAAAAGACCTGCAAATCTGCTACACCCCACGGCGAGTCTGCGGCCTCGTAAACCGCTGGTACTGCCGTGGTACTGCACGCGAGGCAACACCGGCCACCGCTGACGCGCCCCCAGCTTGCGACGGGCACAGCGACTTGCTGGTCCATACGACGCCCAGTGTAGAGGCCGCCGATGCGCGGGCGTCGCGCGGCCGCCGCGAGCCGGAATGCCTCCCTGCGCGTCGTTGCCGTCGACTGGTCGGGCAGGCTCCAAGGCGTCGGAGTCCCTCGGCTGCCGATGTCCGGGTGTCGGGCGCAGGTGACCTGGCAGGCTCGCACAGCTGAGGTGGCAAGGCTCCGGTCAGCCCGCGTTGTGCGACGGCGCGAACGGGACGCCGGACCTGCGTGACCGGTTCGTGGCGGGCGCCGGCCCGGCCGATCCGCCCGGCTCGTCAGGCGACTCCGCGCACACGCACGCGCTCGAGGGCTTCCACGCGACGACGCGAACCAACCAAGGCGGCGCGCACTCGCACTTCCTCCCGCGGTACTGGTACAACCGCACGTTCGGCAACGCCTGGTACGCGCCGAACAGGACGGCGATCGACACCGGCGGATCGTTCACCTATGTCCGCGTGCAGGACGCCGGCGTCCACGACCACGGTCTCTCCGTCGACTTCGAGACCGTGACGACCGGCCAGATCAACGGCCGCGTGCGCCCAAGTCGTATGCGGCATGTTGGATCATGGAGCTGTACCCGGCGTCCCCAGACGCTCCTTGAACGGGCGCGACGGCGCTCGCGGCCGGCCGCGGCTCAGCGGACGATCCTGAATCCGAGCTTTTCAGAGGTTGAGCCGGCGCCTGGCGTGATGGCCGTGATGACGAGCGCGTGTCTGCCGGGCCGGAGCTTCTTGGTGCGTGACAGCCAGCCCTTGAAGCGAACCGAGTTGAGACCGGCTTGGCCGGCGAATGTCAAGGACCCGCGGAGCAGGGCGCACTTGGGCTTGTGCCGATTGTGCTTGCGCCGGGGGACGCACCTGCCGTTCACCGTGCGGCCCGCTCCGGGCTGGGCGAAGTCGAAGCGGACCGTGGCGGGTCGGTCGAGGGCGTAGGTGAAGGTGGTGCCGACCGGCGGCCGCCGGCGGCTTGTCTGCGCGAGCCGCGGCTTGGCGGAGACGCGGAACGTGCGATGCGTCTGCTTGGCGCCGGAGACGTGCGCCAGGAGTGGGCTCGGCTGATTGACGGTGTGCGGGGCGCTGCCGGAGGTGCTCTCGCGGAAGCGGCCGTCGCCGGCGTAGCGGGCCGTCAGCGCGCGACTGCCAACGACGGTGAGCCCGAGGGTGCACCGACCGGCTGCGACGCTCGCCGTGCAGCGATTGACGCCATCGCCGACTGTCACGTTGCCGGTCGGCGTGCCGGCGCCCGGGCGATTGACGGCGACCGTGTAGCGGACGGTCACGGCGGCGCCCGGCGCCGAGGGGTCAGGGCCGTCGGCCGTGATCATCGTCGTGGTGCCGGCTCGGTTGACGGTATGTGTCTGGCCGGAGGATGTGCTGCCGCTGTAGCTCCCAGAGCCGGTGTACGTGGCGGTGAGCGTCCTCACGCCGGCGTTCCTGAGCGTGAGCGTGCAGCGGCCGAGCGCGACGGTGCCGGTGCAGCTGGCGGTGCCGTCGCTGACGGTCACGTTGCCGGTCGGCGTACCGCTGCCGCCGACGGGCGAGACGCCGTACTGGACGGTCACCGCCTGCCCGACCACCGAGGGGTCGGGCGTGTCGGAGCTGATCGTCGCGGTGGTGTCCGCCGCATTGACCTGGTGCGAGACGCTGGCCGATGGCGGGCTGGCGTTGTGGTCGTCGTCTCCGGAGTAGGTGGCGGTCAGCGACCTCGGTCCCGCCGTGGCGAACGCGATGCTGCACTCGCCGGCCGTGACCGTGCCGGTACACGACTGGGTCCCGTCGCTGACCGTCACCGTGCCGCTCGGCGGCGCGTTGTCCAGCCCCGTGACCGCGACGCCGTACTGCACGGTGACCGCCTGACCGACGACCGACGGATCCGGAGCGTCCGAGGTGATGCTGGTGGTCGTGTCGGCCTTGGTGAGCAGCGTGGTCAGCGCCGCGTTGAGGTTCAGCCGCCGCCCGGAGACCGTCTTCGTTGTCAGCGCCAGGACAGCGTCGCCACTGTCCAGCAGCGCCGCCTTCACCTTGGCGACGGGCGCCGACGGCCTGAGCGAGAACATCACCGCGGCAGCGCCCGCGACGTGCGGCGAGGCCATCGACGTGCCGTCGAGGAACTGGTAGTCGCTGCTGCCGTAGGTGCCGCCCGGACAGGCGAGGCGCACGTTGTCGATGTACACGCCGTCGTCGTTGCCGCTGGCGTTCGACGTTAGGTGGAACCGGTAGTAGCGGCTCCCAACGGCGCCAAGCTCGAAAGCGGCTGGTCTGACGGCGCCGCGGGTGTCGCCGAACACGCCAAAGGCCGTCCACGTGGTGTCGTCCGCCGACGATTCGATACGGAGCAGGTCGCCGGCCGCCAGGAACGTCCCGTAGGTGAACTTCAACACGCAGTCGGAGCGGGCTCCGATGTCGACCTTCGAGGCGGTGCGGATGGCCCAGTTGGCGTTGGCGGTATACATGGCGCCGGGAGAGTCGGTCAGCCAGGTCGTGCCGATGATGTTGCGGGTGCCCCACGGCCCGCTCTGCACGGTCCACTTGCCGAGGCCGCTCTCGAAGTCGTCGGTGAAGGAGTCGGTGGAGTGCGGGCGCGTCGAGTCGATGTCCACGCCCGGTGCCGCCAGGTCGACGGACGTCGCGCCGTAGTTGGAGAAGTTCGCCAGGCTGTCGTTGTTGTCGGTCGCGGCAACGCAGATCAGGTTCACCGCCGTGTAGTTGCACGGATAGGTCGGCGTAACGTCGTTGTCGTCGCCGATCCCGTCGGCACCGCCGTTGCCGGCGGCCACGACGAACAGCGTGTTCGGATGGTCGGTGATCGCATCCGATATCGCCTGCGACTGCGCGGGGCCTCCGAGCGACGCGTTGACGACCTTGGCGCCGTTGGCGGCCGCGTACGTGAACGCGTCCGCGATGTCGGCGTTGCTGCCCGAGCCAAGCGCGTTGAGCGCACGAGCCGGCATGATCGACGCCTGCCACGCCACGCCGGTTACGCCCACGCCGTTGTTGCCACGGGCTGCGATCGTGCCGGCGACGTGCGTTCCATGGTCGTCGTAGTCCCACGGGTCGTTGCTGTCGCCCACGAAGTCCCAGCCATGGACGTCATCGACCATGCCGTTGCCGTCGTCGTCGATGCTGTTGCCGGCGATCTCGCCCGAATTGGTCCAGATGTTGGGCGCCAGGTCCGGGTGGTCGGCGGCCACGCCGCTGTCGACCACGCCGACCACGGTTGACGCGCTGCCGGTGCTGCGGTCCCACGCCTCCGGGGCGTCGATGTCGTCGTCGGCGGTGCCTGCGGCATGACCGTTGACGGCCTGGCCGGCGTTGTTGAGACCCCACAGACTGCCGAACATGGGATCGTCCGGCGTCGTCTGGGACGCGCGGTAGATCCAGTTGGGCTCGGCGAAGCGAACGTCCGAGCGCTTCTCGAGCGCGGTGATCGCTTCCTCGACGGTCTGGCCGCCGTCGACGTTCACGAGCTGCACGCCCCGCGCCAACAGGTTCCGCTCGGCGTGGACATCGGCGGCCGATCGCGCCGCTGCCCGCTCGCCGCCGTCGACGCCAGATCGGAAGCCCACCACGATCTCGCCGGGCACCGCCGCAGGTCCCGTCGGGGCGGTCGACCGCAACGTCAGCCCGGGCGCGGGCTGCGCGGCCGCGGACGTCGCCGGCAGCGCACCGAACGCGGCCAGCGCCCCGAGCGTCGCGACCGCCCGGATCATTGTCGTCCGACCGCCCGCCACATCAATCCGGATCCTCATCGGGTCTCGTTCCCGCTCCTCGAGCCCGCCTGCGTCCAAGCACTCAACGAGGGCTGCAGGCGGCATAGCCGCGCTGGCCTCATCGACTATCACGTTGCGGGCTTCCGTGGGGAAAGATTTCGCTGGACCGCCGCGCGGGCGCCTCAGCGGACGGTAGACCGAACCGATCCCTACCCTCGCGCGTACCGCATGGCGGTCGCCTCCAGAAAGATGCCGCACGACGCCGAGGCACAGGACGCGCCCACAGCCGGCGCGGCGAGGTGTTCGGGCCTGCGCAGCGCCTGCACGGCGCGACGTACGTCGTCGACGCCGCCTTCCGCCGCGCGACCCTCGACGCCGACGGCATCGCCGTCGACACCGGCCGCGCAGCCGAGGCGCTGCACGCGTGGTGGGTGAGCTCGGCTACCGCAACCTCGACGACGAGGCCGACTTCGCGGGGATGGAACACCACCACCGAGGGCTCGCCGCGCAGATCGGCCGCCGGACGCTGGACGAGCTGCTCGCCCCCACCGGCTGTGAGTCGAGTAGCTGGACGAAGGGCGGGTCCGGAAGCTCGCGCCGGTGGCGGAGCCGGCCTACCCGGACGGGCACCCCCTCGGCGCGCGTCACGCGCCGCCGCCGTCGACGCTCGCGACCAGCCGGCTCACCTGACGCTCGAGCCGGTCCACGCGCCGCGCGAGGCGCTTGTTGCGCCGCTCGAGCCGCGCGACGCGCCAGCGCTGGACGGGGCCTGGCTCTCCGGCGGGGCCGGCCGGGCCGCGCGGGCCGGTCGCGCCGGCCGGGCCCTGTGATCCGCCCGCCGGCAGCGCGGTGACCCGGGCATCGAGCGCCTTGACCGCCGCGAGCGCCACGCCGGCCAGGTCCGCCGGAGCGATCGTGCCGTCGTCGGCACCGAGCCCGAACGCGAGGTGGAAGTCGTGCGCGGTCGGTCCCAGATGTCGTGGCGCGGTGGGACCGGCGACGAACGTCGCGGTCGACAGGTCGAGCGTGCGCAACGCCTGCAGCAGTCCGGTGGCGTCGGCGGGCGCCGGGTTCAGCGCTGCGACGTGCTGGCTGACGAACGTGGCCGTACGCACCTCGCCGGACGCGGTGATCACGAGCGCGTCCTCGGGCGCGCCGGCGTACACGCTCAACGGGGTCCGATTGGCGGTGTCGTCGACGATCTTGAAGCGGTTGGCGCTGCCGGTCTGGCTGTCGTTGGCCTGGAGCTGCCAGTCGTTGGCCGGAAACCCCGGGGCCGCGCTCGTGTCGTCGAACCTGATACGCGTGTTGTTCTCCTTCAAGCGGATCGTGTCGAAGCCGAAGCTCTCGTTGTCCACGCAGTCCAAGCCGACGCAGGTGCTGCCGCTGACGATCAGGTCGTCGGGGATGACCTGGTCCCCGGCTGCGGATGCAGCGAACAGCAGCGACGCACCTACCACCACCACGGCCGTTGGGAGCGCTGGGCGCATTGGGGTTCCTCCCGAGTCGATGTCATGGCGTGCCTATCAGGCGGAGGCCGCGCTGGCAAACGCCCGCACTCGCTGCCGGTGCGCTCGTTGTCGGCGCTGGCAGCGCTGGTCGCCGAGTCGGCCGATCCCGAGGGCGGTCGCGGTGATCGCCGCCGACGCGGGAGAAGACCTCCCCTACGCGCGAGCCGAGGAGCAGGTCATCGCCGGAGGCTCTGAGGGCGGCGCGGCGCGCGTGCTCGCCGGACGAGGTGCCACCGCAGCTTGGCGGTCGACGACATCAGCCAGCCTGCTCATGGGGGAGTTCTATCGCCGCCACATCGGTCTCCAGCACGACTCGGCACGCGCGCTGCGCGGCGCCCAGCGCTGGCTGCGAGGCCTCGATCGCGACGCCCCGCTCACCGCCCTACCGCTCGATGGCCACGATGGACGGCCCGGCGAAGGCTGAGCGCTGGATGCCGGCGGGCCCGGGGCGCGCCCGCGTGCGCTTCGACACGGACGCGCTCGCCGACGACCTCGCCCGCCTGAGCCCGCCCGGCCAGACCGCGCTGCGACACGCCCACGATCGGTTCGAGCGCGCGGCGACGCTTAGCGTGACCCGCAACGCGAAGACGGCTCGATACCCAGGGACCGGCCACCGGAGCGACGCTTCCGATCAGAGCAGGAGCCACCAAGCACAACGTGGCGACTACCCCACCTCGTCCGCAGCGGGCGTCTCGCGGCCGCCGATCGAGACGCGTGCATATCCAACCGAGGCAGGAGCGGATCTGGTGCTCGGGAGCCGGAGCCCACGGTGCTTATATCGGCGCGGACTCGCTGGCGGGCTCCCGCGCTCATGGTCGGCTCACGATCATGGGGCGGAGGTTTAGTCGGTCGCTTGTCAGCGATCCCCTTGTCCTGTCGAGTAAAACCGCGGCGGGCGGCCGACGCTGTCTACGGCAAAGCCTGCGTGCTCGAGATGTTTCTCCGGCTCAGGTGTAGCGGTCATAGTAGGGCGCCAGCTTGCTGACGAGGAACGGGAATTCCTCGGTCGCATCCACCCGCACACAGAACTTCTCTGTGAAATCGGTGCTCCGGTTGGTATAGGAGAAGATGGCTTCGACGATGGTACGGGCGTCGCTCAACGGCGAGCGGCGCGCTTCCACGCCACTGAGGGAGAAATCGCGCTGGAATTGTTCGGCCGCCTTGGCGTAGATGGCGGGATAGCGCACGGCGAGGTAGTTCAGCGTCCGGTGCCCAGCCGTCGCGCCCGCGTTATCCGTCATCTGCAGGATCGTGTCGAGGACCTCTGCTGCCGCCGCTTCAAACTGTTTCTGCGTCATCTTCTCCGGCCGCGGGATGGCCTTGATCAGGGTGTCCCGGTCGAACGCGTAGGCCTGGTCAAATACCACGATCGGGACCATCAGCCCGTTGCAGAGCTCCGGCGAAGCGATCGGGCCCCGTGTGCCAATCACGACATCGATGTCCGTGGGGCTCGGTCGCGGGCGGATGGCTTCCACTAACCGGTCGAAATCTCTGGGATCGCGGGGGTAGACGATGTAGGTGTCGAGCCCTTGGATCGTCAACACCCAGCACAGCTCGCGGGCGAGATAGCGGTTCTCGGGCTCGGACAGGACTTTGGAGAACGTCTCCTGATCCGTTTGTCCCGCCGTCTCGGCGCGCCCGGCCGCCTGGGCGAACTCCTTTTCCACCGACAGGCGCGGGAAGCGGGCCTCGAGCCGGCCGACCGCATACATGTTGGACGGGCGCGTGGGTGGCGTCTGGCCGGCGGATGCTGGCGAGGCTTCCTCGCCGCTCGCCGGGACCCATGCGGCGTCGTCGTGCGTTGAGGCGATCACATCGACATCGTGTGATGACCCATTCTGACTTGCTGATTGTTCCTGTGTCTCTTCTTGCATGGCATGCCTCCTTCGCTATTTGGTGCGCTTGCCGGTGAAGACGAACCGGCGGTTGAGCGCTGCGGCACGTCGTTTACAGCCACCGCAGGGCCGGATTCCGAAGGCGTGAGTCACGTGCCTAATGGCATCGCCCAAGCCGATATCCTCGTCGCTGACGAACCCGGGCAGACGCACGCGGTGGGCCTGCGGTTCGCCCTTGGTCTTGTCCTCAGCCACGGTCTTTAGCTCCTCATCACTTGATACGCCGCCCAGGCATCGAGTAGGGGTGGGACCACCGTGCGGCGCCGGGGGGCGTACGCCTGAGCGATGGCGGCTTTCACCTCGATCGCCGTGGCGGCTGGGAATTGCGACCACAGCAGCGCGATGGCACCGGTGACGAAAGGGGCGGCGGCACTCGTCCCGCCGAGCGTCAGCGGCCTGCCATTCGCGCCGATGCTCGTAATTCGCTCGCCCGGTGCGCCCAGCCCCCGCCGCCCAATCGAGCTTCCAAGGTTCGATTGGCCCACGGGCTTGGCCTCGAGGTCATATGCCACCACCGGTATAGCCCATGGATGGCGGGTCACGGCGGTGCTACCCAGGGTTCCCTGGTTGCCCGCCGCAGCGACCACGATCACTCCGCGCCGCACGGCGTGGTCCAGAGCCCGTTCTACCTCATACTCGCTCCTCATCGCTGGCTCGGCGAGCGCGACGCTCGCGTTCACTACGCGGGCGCCGGCGGCAAGACAGTCAACGAGCGCCGCGGCGAGCGCTTTCGGCGTAGCGCTCGGCGTCACGCCGTCCGCACCCGTCGCTTCGGCAAAGATGGGGCGCACCAGCAGCCTGCAGCCCGGGCAAATCGCCGGGGCCACCGTCCCCCGCCTCGCGGACAGGATCCCAGCCACAAACGTACCGTGCAAACAAGCCGCACTCTCGGCCCGGGCGCATGCACCACTTCCAATCTCGTGAATATTTGGGCTGGCGAGCTCGGGATGGCCGAGGGCCACAGGTCCGTCAATGAGCCCGATCGTCACGTCACGCCTGCCGCTGGTCCGCTCCATCAGCGGCGTGAGCGTGACCAGGTCTAACGCTGTCACACGCCAACCGTGGCCCGGGCGCCAGTGGCCAAAGCGCACGGCCGATTGCGGAACGGATTGCACGGACGGACCTCAGTGCACCGGGGGCCGCCGGCCCGTCGAGCACGATCGGCAGGGTAGTAAACCGCGTGCGGGTT